>JAHFTG010000321.1 GCA_023269455.1 Opitutaceae bacterium
CTCCAGCGCCGAGGCGATGGCGACAAGCTGGTGCCTCGAAAGACTCGCGCCCGAAAGCGCATTCAACCCGCCCAGCACGCCGCCGATCACCGTCATGCTCGACCCCAGCCCGCGCGCCGGCGGCACGTCGCCGCGGATCTGATACGAAAACCCAAAAGACGCCTTCCGCGCCGCCGCAAAAAAGGCCGCCGCCGCCGCCTCGACCATCGCCTGCGCGCGTCCGTCCGCCGGTGTGACCGGTTGCGGCGCGGGGCCGTCGGTCCGCGTCAACGTCACGCGATTGTGTATCTGCAAGGCCAGCCCGAGCGTGTCGAAGCCCGCACCGCAGTTGGACGTGCTGCCGGGAACGCGAACGGTGACCGTCGTGGGAAGCGTGCTCATGTCGTGCGGCGGAATTTGAGGGCTTGTTTCACTTCCATCATCTCGGCTTTTTTGCGCAGGTCGGCGCGTTTGTCGTGCTGCTGCTTGCCGATGCAGAGGGCGACTTCGACCTTCACCAGCGCCTCTTTGAAATACATGCGCAGCGGAATCAACGAGCGTTCGCCGACCTGCATCGCCTGCGCGATCTTGCGGACCTGGTGCTTGTGCAAAAGCAGTTTTCGGATGCGCCGGGCCGCGTGGTTGTTGATGTTGCCGAACTCGTATTCCTCGATGTGCGCGTTGAAGAGCCACAGCTCCCCTTTCTCAAACTTGCCGAAGGAATCGCCGATCTGCGCACGGCCGGCGCGGATGGCTTTGACCTCGGTGCCGTGGAGCACCATGCCCGCCTCGAAGCGCTCCTCCACGTGAAAATCACGCAGCGCCTTGGCGTTGCGGACTTCCGTGAAACGGACGGCGTCTTTTTTCTTGGCGGACATGGACGGAAAGAGAGGCGGAGGTCGGCGACCGCCGCAAGAAGCTATAAAAAATGTCACTCCGGGCGAAGCGAAGAATTTCACAGGGCGAACATCGCCCGGAGGACTCTTGGCTTCGCGCAAAGTGACACGAAAGCGGAAGGGCTCGGCGCCCGTGACCGGCGCTTACTCGGCGACGGCTTCCTGGAAGGTGATCTTGCCTTCGATGATCTCGCGCAGGGCGATGTCTTCGGGCGAGAGTTTTTCGAGGGATTCCACGAGGGCGCGGCTGCCACGGCGGAGCTGTTTTACGCGGCGCGAGACCACGTTGATCAGCACGTTGGAATCGGGAATCACTTTGTGGGCTTCTTTAAGATAGTCGTCTCTCATGGTGGGCGTTGGTTTTTGCTATAAGGGGCGATAGCACAAGGCGGCCTAGGGCCGGTCAAGGGTTTATTTATCGCCGGTCAGCCCTGCCAAAGCCGAGGCGAACTGTTCGGCATGGCGACCATGCAAGCGGAGCGTTGTGGAGAAAAATACTTGTCATGAGCGGCGGGCTCCCTAGACACATGACCCTTTAACTTCGCGCCAACCTTCGATTTCAAAGCCATGTCACAGCATAAAAGCCTCCAAGGTGCCTCCGGCATCGTCATCAAACGCAACGTCCTCAAGCGCTTCGAGCGCGTCGCCATCCTGAAAAAGCGTGGCCAGTGGAAAGAGGGCGACCGCGTCGCCGGTCTCCGCAAGACCAAGCCCGACGTCTAAGCTCATCACTTCCGTCTTTTTTGGGCAGGCCAGGTTTTCAACAAACCGGCCTGCCCTTTTTTCTGCCCAAAATCCACGCCCAACCCACTCACACGACCATGAAGGAAATGCTCGCTCAGCTCATCGCCTGGTATTCGGACAAACTTGAACACGGCGGCTACTGGCTCGTCGGCCTGCTCATGGCGATCGAAAGCTCCATTGTCCCGCTGCCCAGCGAACTCGTCATCCCGCCCGCCGCACACCTCGCCTACACCAAGGGCACGATGAGCGTGTGGGGCGTGATTGTCGCCGGCACCCTCGGGTCTTGGGTCGGCGCCTCGGTGATGTATTGGGCGGCACGACTGGCGGGACGCCCGCTGGCCACCCGTTACGGACGCTATTTTTTGATCACGCCGGAGAAGATCGCCGCCTCCGAACGCTGGGCCGGGAAGTTCGGAGCATTCGGGATTTTCTTTTCCCGGCTGCTGCCCGTCGTGCGCCATCTCATCGGGATTCCGGCGGGCATCGTGCGTTTCCACTTCGGTCTTTATTCGCTCTACACGATCATCGGCTCGGCGCTCTGGTGCTCGGTGCTGGCGTGGCTCGGCATCCAGGCCGGGCAGGACGACGCGCTGATGAAGGGCGAGCTTCACCGGATAACGCTGTGGATTGTCGCGGCGTTCGTCGTGCTCGGCGCGGTTTACTACGTTTTCGTCCACCGTCACATGAAGGCGGAAAAGAAGGCGTGAAGGCGCTCGCATCGGGCGGTGAGTCGGGTGGTTTGCACTCGACAGCGCCAGCGGGTCCGTCGAATTTCCAACTCTAGTTTTCGCAGGCGTAGCACAATGGATAGTGTAGCGGTCTCCGAAGCCGTCGATCCGGGTTCGACTCCCGGCGCTTGCACCAGTTTTCAGCCAAAAAAAAGCCCCGCTCGTTTTGAGAGCGGGGCTTTTCCGTGGAGTTGTCCAAACCTCAGATATGGATCGCTTCGCCGAGCGACGCGGCGGCCGCCTCCATGATCGCTTCGCTAAGCGTCGGGTGCGCGTGGATCGTCTGGTGGATGTCGTCCACCGTGGCTTCGAGTTCGATCGCGAGTCCATACTCGGCGATCAGCTCGGTGGCTTCGCTGCCGATGATGTGCGCGCCATAGATCTCGCCGGTCTTCGCATCGGTGATGACCTTCACGAAACCTTCGCTCTCGGCCGAGGCGACCGCCTTGCCCGAAGCGGTGAAGGGGAACTTGCCGACCTTGTAATCGAGCTTCTTTTCCTTGGCGGCTTTCTCGGTGAGGCCGGTGCTGGAAACCTGCGGCTGGCAGTAGGTGCAGCCGGGGAAGTTTTTAACGCGGTGCGGCTTGCCGTGGCCGAAGATGCCATTCACCGCGCTGACCGCCTCGAAGGTCGCGACGTGCGCGAGCCAGGGCGGCCCGATGATGTCGCCGGCGGCGTAGATGCCTTTGATGTTGGTCTGGTAATC
>JAHFTG010000433.1 GCA_023269455.1 Opitutaceae bacterium
CGCGACGCGAAGTTCGGCATCTGGGCGCACTGGGGACCGCAATGCCAGCCGGAGCACGGCGATTGGTATGCCCGCGGCATGTATGAACAAGGCAGCGTCCATTATAAAACCCACGTCGCCGAATACGGCCATCCTTCCAAAGTGGGATTCAAGGACGTGATCCACGCCTGGAAGGCGGAGCATTTCGATCCCGACACCCTGGTGAAATTCTACAAGGAAAACGGCGCGAAGATCTTCATGGCTCTGGCCAATCACCACGACAATTTCGACCTCTATAACTCGAAGTATCAACCGTGGAACTCCGTCGCGATCGGTCCAAAGAAAGATTTGATCGGCGGCTGGGCGAAAGCAGCCCGCGATAATGGCCTGCGGTTTGCCGTGAGTGTCCACGCCGCGCGCGCCTGGGCCTGGTATGACGTCGCGCAAGGCGCGGATAAGGACGGGCCGCTCGCGGGTGTGCCTTATGATGGCAAGCTGACGAAGGCCGATGGCAAAGGCCTTTGGTGGGAGGGCCTCGATCCGCAGGAACTATACGAGCAGAATCATCGCCCCGGCAGGACGCAGAAGCCCGATTTCGACGTCGAGCGTGGAACGAGCCTGCCCGACAACGCGTATCTCGAGAAATTCTTCAAACGAACCAAGCAACTCTGGGACGATTACCAGCCGGACCAGATCTACTACGACGACCGCGTCCTTCCCTTCTACAACATCGCGGAAGAGGTGCCGCTCAAGCTCGCCGCCCATTTCTACAATACGCGGCTCGATAAGGGCGGACGCACCCAGGCGGTGATGAACGGCAAACATCTCGATGAGATGCAGCGCCGGACCATGGTTTACGACATCGAGCGCGGCAAGGCGCACGACATCCTGCCGCAACCGTGGCAGACCGACACCTGCATCGGCTCGTGGCACTACGACCGGGCCCTTTATGATCGGAAAGGCTACAAATCCGCCGCATCCGTCGTGAAGATGCTGGCCGACATCGTGAGCAAAAACGGCAATCTCATGCTGAGCGTGCCGCTGCGCGGGGACGGCCAGCCTGATGAATTGGAAATCGAAATCGTCAAGGAGATCGGCGCGTGGCTGAAGGTGAACGGCGAGGCTATCTACGCGACCCGTCCGTGGAAAGTTTACGGCGAAGGCCCATCAACGAAATTCTCCGAAGAAGGCAGTAACGGCGGCCAAGCCGATGTTACGAAAAATCCGTTCACCTCGGAGGACATCCGCTTCACGCAGTCGAAGGACGGCAAGACGCTTTACGCCATCGCGCTGGAGCTTCCCAAGGACGGCAAATTCACGGTCAAATCCTTGGCAACCAATTCGCCGCAGTGGCCGGGCAAGATTGGCAGCGTCGAGCTCGTCGGCGGGGGCAAATTGAAATTCACACGCGACGCCGCCGGCCTGCACGTTTCTCTGCCGGAAAAATTCGACGGCAAGATCGCCTTCGCCATCAAGGTAAAAGCTTGATTCCGCCCGCCTAGTTTAGGCGCTTTCGTCATCCTTCCCCCCAAAAAAATCTGAAAACATAAAAATGCAACTTCGCGTCACCCTTCTCGGATGCCTTCTGGCCACGGCTGCTTACGCCGTGGAGTTAAACCCGTTGTTCCAAGACAACGCCGTCCTGCAATGCGACGCCCGCGTGCCGGTCTGGGGCACGGCGGACAATGGCGAGAAAATCACCGTGAATTTCGCCGGTCAGAGCGTCTCCACCGTGGGCGCGGGCGGCGGATGGAAGGTCTGGCTGAATCCGATGAGAGCGAGTGCCACGCCGCGCGTGCTGACCGTGCATGGCAACACCACCCGCGAGATCGCCAACATCCTGGTTGGCGAGGTCTGGGTGGCGGGCGGACAGTCCAACATGGAGCGACGGCTCGGCCTGACGGGAGGTATGAAGCCGATCCTCAATTGGGAACAGGAGGTCGCGACGGCGAACCACCCGGAAATCCGCGAGTTTCACGTGCAGCATAAACGGGCGCTCGCTCCGCGTGAAACCGTGACGGGCTCGTGGGCCGTGTGCAGCCCCGGCACGGTGGAAGACTTCAGTGCGGTCGGCTACTTTTTTGCTCGCGACCTTCTGGCCGCGCGGAAAGTGCCGGTGGGCATCATCCACAGTTCGGTGGGCGCCACCCCGGCGGAGGCATGGACCAGCGAGGCGGGCTTGAAACCGTTTCCCGAATTCGCCGAGGCGCTGGCGGATGTGAAACGCTTCGCCGCCGATCCCGACCTGGAGCTGCGCAAGGCGCAGCCTGCTCAGATCGCGTGGTTCGAGAAGCTGGACCCGGGCTCGAAACCCGGCGCCGTCTGGAGCGCGGCTGATTTTAGCCCGAAGGAGTGGGCTTCGATGATGCTCCCGGGTTATCTGGAGCAAGGCGGTTATCCCGATTTTCACGGGATCAGTTGGTTCCGGCGCGAGTTCACGTTGCCGGAAAACTGGGACGGAGGCGACGTGCAGCTGCACCTCGGCGAGATCGACGAAATGGATACGACCTGGGTCAATGGCGAACGCGTGGGCATGACCTACGTCCGGAACAAGGACCGTGTTTATCCGGTTCCGGGCCGTCTGTTGACTCGCGGCACCAATTCCATCGCCGTGCGCGTGTTGAATATATTCGGCAAAGGCGGCCTGTATGGCGGCAAGGACGAGATGCGTGTGGAAATCAACACCCGCGGCGGCAAGTCTTCCGTTCCGCTGTCCGGCGCCTGGCACTGCAAGACGACCCGCACCATGGCGGAAATCGGCTGGCCGGGCGCCTTTTTTGAAAGTGGGGGCCTAGCCACGGGGCTTTACAACGGCATGATTTCGCCGCTGCTCCCGTATGCCATGCGCGGCGTGATCTGGTATCAGGGCGAGGCCAACGTCGGCCGCGAGCGGCAGTATCGGACCCTGTTTCCCGCGATGATCGCGGACTGGCGCCGCGCCTGGGGCCAGGGAGATTTCCCGTTCCTGTTTGTTCAAATCGCGCCATTTTATTACCTGACGCCGGAGCTCCGGGAAGCCCAGCTGCTCACCTCGCAACACGTGAAAAACACCGCGATG
>JAHFTG010000322.1 GCA_023269455.1 Opitutaceae bacterium
CCCCGATATGTCCATGCCACGGCCCGAAGACCCTTCGCAAAAATTTCGCCATCTCATCGGGCGCCGCCGCGAGCGAGGGCGTCGTAGTCGCGGATACGGACTTCACTGCGGGCGCGGCCGGAGGCGCAGGCTTTGCCGGATTCGCCGCCATCGCCCCGGCGGCGGCCGGCGCAATCACCGAAACCACCTCGGCGTCCGCCGCCGCGACCCTTAATTCTCCGAAATGCACGGACTTAAAAACCAGCACGCCGTCCTCGCGCCTCACCAGCCGCCCGGCGACGCGGTCTCCATCGCGATAGACCAGCACATCGGGCGCTCCGACCGGGGCATCTGCCCGCGCCAAAGAAGCCGTCAGCGTGCTCGACACCAACAACACAAAAAGCCCTCGCCCCCAAGAAATGTATTTCTCCCAAAAAATTAAAAACACCTGCTCCTTGGACGCGATTCCCCCGCCTAAGTTTCAATTTTTATTCAGCGCAATCCACCGTCCTCGCAGCCCAGCCACCCAACCCAGTTTGCCACTTAATAAGTGATAAACTATACGGCCAGACAGCCATCCAACGCCGCGCAGACCGCCCGTTCGTCCAGGCCGACGCCGATAAATACCAGCTCCTGCCGACGATCCCCGTGCGGCTCCTCCCAAAGCGCGCACACCGCCTCAGGTCGGTCCTCCAAGCGCGCCCGCCCGTTCTCCACGAGCGCAGCCCACCACGGATTGAGCGTGTCATAACGCACCACCCCGCCCGCCACCGATAAAAACGCCATCTCGTCCGGCTGCTCCCGCGTCCAAAAAAAACCCTTCGCCCGCAACAACCCCGGCAAACCCGTCTCAATCAGCCCACGCAACCGCGCCTGCGCAAACGGTCGCCGCGCCTGATACACCAACGATGTGATCCCATATTTCACCTCATGCGCCGGACGCTCTGCCGCGGCACTTGCATGCACGACCAACCCGCCCGGCGCGACCGCATTCAACGCCCGCACCCACCGCGCCGCGCCCATCGTTTCTTTCGCATCGAATCTCACCCGCCCCAACAAAAACTCGCTCGCGATCTGCCCATGCTCCGTGCGCACGACTTCAGCGCGACCATTCAGCCCCCGCAAAATTGCCTCAACCCTCGTCGCCTCTGCCGCATTCACCCGGTCGCATTGGTTCAACACCAGCACGTCGGCGCACTCGACCTGTTCAATCATCAGCTCAAACACCGGACGCGCGCCTCTGGAAATTGACCGCGTCACCTTGGCGTTTTCCGCCTTCGCGGCCTCCGCCTCGAAGGCGGCGACGTCGATCACGCTCACCAGCGCCGACAAGATTGCGAAGTCGCCCAGCGTGCGTCCGAAGGGATTTTTCCTCGTGAACAAATTCGCGATCCCGCGCGGCTCGGCCACGCCCGTCGTCTCGATGATCACATGCTCATAGCGCCCCGTCGCCGCCAGCTCCGCCACCGTCTCCGCCAACTCGTCCTTGCTCGAACAGCACACGCAGCCGTTGCCGAGTTCGACGATGTCGCCACCGCCCAGCGCACCGTCTGCCGCCGCGCGCACGACTGCGCCGTCGATGTTGAGCGCGGCCACATCGTTCACGACCGCCGCCCACTTCCGGCCCTCCGCCTGCGCGAGCAGATGCTTGAGCAACGTCGTCTTCCCCGCGCCTAGGAACCCGCAAAGCACCGTAACGAGCGGTTTATTTGAAAAAGCCTCGGCCATGCTCGATCAGCCTCGCCAGATTACCGAGCGATCCACCTGCGCCAGCGTCGCGCAGCCGGTCAGCGCCATCGCTGCCTCCAACTCCGCCCGTAAAATAGTCAACACATGCGCCACCCCCGGCGCGCCCGCCGCCGCGAGCCCGTGGATGCACGGACGCCCCACGAGCACCGCCTGCGCGCCGAGCGCGAGCGCCTTGAGCACATCCGTCCCGCGCCGGATGCCTCCGTCGAGCAGGATCGGCACGCGCCCGCCCACCGCATCCGCGATGCCCGGCAACACCTCGATCGTCGCAGGCAGCGTATCGAGCGTGCGCCCTCCGTGATTCGACACGATCACACCCGCCGCGCCCTGCGCGACCGCCTGCGCCGCGTCCTCCGGAGACATGATGCCCTTAACCAACACCGGCAAAGTCGTGAGCGCTTGCAGCCACTCCAAATCCTTCCACGTCGGCGCGGTCGCGGCCAGCGATCCGCCAAACACCGCGCTCTCGCCCGCCTTCGCCTCCACCAGCCCCGCCGACTTTGCCCCGCGCAAGTTCACCGCCTCGATTCCCGGAGGCAGTCGGAAGCCCGCGCGATTTTGACGATTACGCACGCCGCTTACCGCTGCGTCCACCGTCACCACCAACGCCTGATAACCCGCCGCCTCCGCCCGCCGCACCAACGCCCGCGTAAACTCCCGATCAGGCAGAATCCCGAGCTGAAACCAGCGCGGCGCGGTCGCCTCCACCTGCGCGATGTCTTCGAGCGCCACGCTCGCATGCAGACTCCCGATCATCCCCGCGCGCACCGCCGCCGAACCCAGCGCCATCGCCCACTCGCCCTCGGCGTGCGCAAGTTTCTGATACGCCATCGGCGCGACAAAAATCGGATGCTCAAACGTGTGCCCGCACAACGTCACCCGCGTATGCCCGCCGGCCAGCGGCGCGAGCACACGCCCGCGCAACCGCAGCCGGTCAAACGCCGTCCGGTTCTCCCGCACCGTGATCTCGTCCGCCGCGCCGCCTTCAAGGTAAGCCCACGCCTCCGGCGTCATCCGCTCGCGCGCCAGCGCCTCGTAATCAGACACGGCGACAACCTCGGGCGGAATGGTTTTAAGCGGCGGCAACATGCGGAATAAAAATTAAGATCACGCAGGTTTGCCGCCGCCCGCCGCGCTGGCAATCGCCCGCAACCGCGCCTCCACTTCGCCCAGCCCGCCGAGCAACGCCGCCGCCCGCTCCAGCCCGCCCGTGCCGTCATCGGCAAACCCCCGTTGCACGACCGCCTGCCGCGCCCGCTGGACCGCCGCGCCCGCGATCTCCGCCCGCGCCGCATCATCGCCCAG
>JAHFTG010000323.1 GCA_023269455.1 Opitutaceae bacterium
TCGGTGCGTCCAAGGTCAAGGGCGACTGGGAGGCCAAGGCTTTCTGGCAGTCCGTTGATGCCTTCGCGCTCGATTCCAACTTGGTTGATTCCGACTTGTTCGACAGCCGCACCAACATGCAGGGCTTCGTCCTGCAGGGCACCTACGTCCTCTCCAACGGCGTGAGCGTCAAGCTCACCTACGCCAATGCTGATCGTAAGAACGACAACCTCGCCACCTACGGCGCGGGCGACATCGGCACCCCCAACCTCACGCACTACCAGCTCTTCCAAGCTGATCTGAACGTTAAGTTCTAAGTGGTTTCTCTCAACCGGGACGCAGGTCTCATCCTCGTCCCGGTTTTCTTTTTCCATCGTCAGTTTCCCGTATCTTTTCCCATGAAAAAATCCTTCCTCATCGCCTCCGCTCTGCTTGCCACCGTGGTTTCCGCGTCGGCCCAGAAGCTCGTCATCAAAGGCTCCGACACCCTCGGTGCGAAGCTCGTCCCCACCCTCGCCGAAGAATACAAGGCCCAGCACCCTGGCGTTTCCTTCGAGATCGCCGCTGAAGGCTCCACCACGGGTATCACCGCTATCATCGACGGCACCGCCCAGATCGGCATGTCCTCCCGCCGCGCCAAGGCCACCGAGTTCTCGGCCGCCACCGCCAAGGGCGTCAACATGAAGCCCACCATCGTGTGCTACGACGGCATCGCCGTGATCGTGAACGAAAAGAGCCCGCTCGCCGGCCTCTCCAAGCGCCAGGTCGAGCAGATCTTCACGGGTGACGTCACCGATTTCTCCGCCGTCGGCGGTAATCCCGGCGCGATCTCGGTTTATACCCGCAACACCTCGTCCGGCACCTATTCGGACTTCAAGGATCTCGCCATGAAGAAGCGCGATTACGCTCCCTCTTCCCAGAAGATGGCCGGCAACGAACAGATCGTCGCCGAAGTCGCCAAGAATCCCAATGGTATCGGCTACGTCGGCCTCGCTTACACCACCGCCCCTGGCGTCAAGGTGCTGACGATCGACGGCGGCCTCCCCAACAAGGAGTCCGTGCTCGCCAAGAAGTATCCCTACGCCCGCCCCACCTTCTACTACACGAACGGCGAGCCCACCGGCGAAGCCGCGAAGTTCATCGAGTTCACCCACAGCGATGCGGGTCAGGCGATCGTTGCCAAGGTCGGCTTCATTCCAGTCAAGTAAGCGCAACTTCTGACGCGTTAGTTTCTTGATCGTTACCGGGGCCCGCTTGACGCTGCTTAAGCGGGCCCCATTTTTTTGAAGTCGGTTCCAAGCCGTTTTAGATTTCCTCCCTTTTCATGTCGTCCCCTTCCTCGCCCGCCACCCCGACCTTCGTGATCGGAAAAGCCCGCACCCGTTTGCTCGGGCTGACCTGGGACGAGTGCATTCAGGCCTTCTTCGGCGGCAACGCCCTTGTGGCCGTCATCGTGCTGGCGCTGATCACCGTTTTTCTTTTCCGCGAAGGCGCCCAGTTTTTCACGCAGAACCGCGACAACATCCGCATCTACCGCGAGGCCGGCCTGGAGTATGTCGATTACATGCGCCAGCAGCAGGAAGACCACACCGCGCTCACGCGCTACCTCTTCGATGTCCGGTTGCGCACGCTCAAGCACCTGACCGAGGTTGAGAAAATTTCCCTCGCCGAGGCCAACGCCAAACTCGCGCCGTTCGATGATTTTGCAGGCCGCTACGGCGACGCCATCGATCCGATTCGTGGCTTGGTGTCCGACCTCACCGACGTCGCCACCGCCATCAAGACCAAATACACTGTCGGCGAAGACGCCAAGATCGAGCGCGAACAACTTCTTGCCGCCGGTAAAACCAAAGAGGCCGCCGCCGTCGTGATTCAGCCGATGGATTTCAAGGCCGAGCTCGCGCCCATCGTCGGCACGCTCCCGGCCTACAAGGAAGCCGCCGCCACCGTGACCCAGAATCTGGACACCGTGCTCGCGACCATTCCCGCGTTGCCCGTCCCGTCGCTCCAGCCGCGCATGGATCGCTTCAAGCAACTCACGCACGACTACATGGCGACGTTCCCCGCCACGCTCCATTCGATGGAGGTTTGGGATTACACCCTGCCGGTTCCCATGTGGAAATCGTTCAGCGGTTTCATCCTCGGGCGCCAGTGGCTCACCGCGAGTTTTTGGCAGGATTGGTATGGCATCGTCCCCTTGTTTGCCGGTTCGCTGCTCATCTCGATGATCGCACTGTTCATCGCGGTTCCGCTCGGCGTCGGCGCGGCCATTTACGTCAACCAGATCGCCAAGGTCTCCGAGCAGCGTCTGATCAAGCCCACCATCGAGTTCATCTCCGCGATTCCATCGGTGGTGCTGGGTTTCTTCGGTATCGCCGTCCTCGGCCAGGCTCTGCGGGCGATTTCACAGTTTGAGTGCCTTAGTTGGATTCCGGGCTTCCCGTTTTCGGAACGTCTCAACGCGCTTACCGCCGGTTGCCTCCTCGCGCTGATCGCCGTGCCCACGATTTTTACGCTGGCCGAAGATGCCATCAACAACGTCCCGCGCGCCTTCAAAGAAGCCTCCTTCGCCCTCGGAGCGACGCGCATGCAGACGATCCTGCGCATCATCGTGCCGGCCTCGCTTTCGGGCATCGTCTCGGCGGTGCTGCTCGGTCTCGGTCGCGTGATCGGCGAGACGATGGTGGTGCTGCTCTGCGCCGGTAATCGCATTCAGATCCCCGATTTCTCCGCCGGTCTCGGCGTCGTCACGCAGCCGGTTCACACCATGACCGGCATCATCGCGCAGGAGATGGGCGAGGTGCCGCAGGGCAGCATCCACTACCGCGCACTATTCATGGTCGGCATCGTGCTCTTCTTTGTCGCGCTGTTGATCAATTTCTTCGCTCAAAAAATCGTCCGCAAGTATCGCATCTCCATCGGCTGAGTTTTCCATCCATGAGCGACCTTCCCCATATTTTTGCCACCAAGCCCAGCCGCGGACGTTCCCTTGAAAAAGGAACTTTCTGGGTATTCCGTCTCGCGACTTATCTCGTGCTGGCCTGCGGGCTTTTT
>JAHFTG010000070.1 GCA_023269455.1 Opitutaceae bacterium
CGTCTTCGCACCCATTTTCAGCAGCCGCCAAACACCGAGGTCATCACGGTCGGCATCGACGACGAAAGTATCGATTTTTACGGCAAGTGGCCGTGGAACCGGAAAGTGCATGCCCAGTTCATGTATGCGCTCTCCTTCGCTAAGCCTGCGGTAATCGCCTGGGATATTTTATTCACCGAAAAATCCGAATCACCGAACGACGATCTGACCCTGCAAGCGGCCGCCGACGAACTGCACGGGCAGGCTGTTTTTGGTGCGTTCACTGCCGACGACGATCCCAACGCAAACCTCGTCCCAACCGACAAAAACTGGCATGCGCCTCAAAATCCAAAACTAAACCCGTCGCTGACAAACATTGCCGGCGATATGCGGCTTGTTCCCTCATCACCCTTCAGCCTGTGGCCCATTCCCCTTCTGCAGGAAGTAGGTCGCACTGCGTTCGTCGATACCCCGGCCGAGTCCGACAGCGTCCGTCGCTATGTGCCCATGTTACAAAACGTGGCCAATAGCATTTACCCAAGTCTCTCTCTTCAGACCCTGCTGGCCTATTGGCATATCCAACCCAAACAAGTGCGCATCGTTTTGGGGGATGCCATTTACATCGAAGGCGAATCCATCAAGCGGCGCATCCCCATAGACGACCACGGACGGTATTTTGTGAATTATCGTTTTGGCGGGAAGACGGCCCTCAGGATGAGCTACTTCGCCCTCAACGACCGCTTCAGTAAAAATTACTTGAATGAGATTCCGCAATCAGGGCTGCCCGATATCAGAAACAAGATACTGCTTGTCGGACAGTTTTCCACCGGGTTGAGCGACAATGGACGAACCCCATTCGACGCCGAAACGCCGCTAGTCCTCGTTCATACCAATGTGATCAACAACATTCTCGAAGAGGATTACGCACGCCGCTTTCCCAATTGGCCGGTGTTGATTGGAGTCGTTGGATTTGGCGTCATCGGTCTGCTCTTTTTCCCCAAGCGTCCATTGCACCAGCAAGCACTCTTCGCCCTCGGGGTGCCTTTGTTTTATCTCGCGCTGGCCGCACACCTTTGGGTCCGGGAGAGTATTTGGATTCCATTGCTTTGGCCGGTGCTGGGCTTCGGCGTGCTGCAGATTTTTATGATCGTGCGGCAACTCGTGCGCGAGCAACGCGCCAAGGCTCAGATCAAGGGCATGTTCGGCACCTACCTCTCGCCCACCCTCGTCAACCGCATGATCGAGTCCGGCCAGTCACCCCAGCTCGGCGGACACAAGGAGGACATCACCGCCTACTTTTCCGACATCCAATCGTTCTCCACGTTTTCCGAGATCATCCCGCCCGATCAACTCGTCGAGCTGATGAACGAATACCTCACCGCCTGCACCGACATCCTCCAAGAGGAATTCGGCACGCTCGACAAATACATCGGCGACGCCGTGGTCACCATCTTCGGCGCGCCCGTGTCCCTGCCCGACCACGCGTTGCGCGCCTGTGTCGCCAGCCAGCGCATCCAATTAAAAATCGCCGAGCTCCGCGAGAAGTGGCGCGGCGAAGGCTCGAAGTGGCCCGAGATCGTCTGGCAGATGCGAACGCGCATCGGCCTGAACAGCGGCGAGACCATCGTGGGCAACATCGGCAGCCGCACGCGTTTCAACTACACGATGATGGGGGACAACGTGAATCTCGCCGCCCGCATGGAGTCTGGTGCGAAGCTTTGGGGCGTTTACACCATGTGTTCCGGCGCCACCAAAATCGCCTGCGAAAAAGCTGATGCCGACCGCGTTGTTTTCCGTCCGCTCGGTCGCATCGTCGTCCGCGGTCGCAGCGCCGCCGTGGCCATCTACGAAATCGTGGGGCTCAAGGAAAACGTCACCGGGCAAATCCATGAGTGCATCCGTCTTTTCGAGCAGGGGCTGGAAAGATTTTACGCCCGCGATTGGGCGGGCGCGACCGGGCTGTTCACCCAAAGCCTGCCGCTGGAACCGAACCAGCCCGGCGTCACTCCCGGAGTGAGCAGCAACCCGTCGCTCATCTATCTCGAAATCGTCCGCCAGTATCAGGCCGAGCCGCCACCCGAAGGCTGGGACGGCACCTACGTGATGAAGGAGAAATGAAGCGCCGATCCGACGGCGTTTGCACGACGAATCAAGTCGCCGCCCGCGCGGCGATGACCACGAGGTTTTCCTCGACGGCTTGCAGGTAGGGATTGCTTCCATCCGGCAACGCCAGGCAGCGGTAAACGCCTTCGTAATCGCGATCCAGCTTGGGCAGCGTGAAGTGGCTCCAGAATCCGCCGGTCTTCGCCATCAAATCCGCGACCGAGCGAAACGTGCGCTGGGCGGTCGGCACGCCATTGAATTCGTTGGCCTCCTCAAATTCCGAAAAAAGGGCGGCTAACTTGCCCGGATACCCCGGATCGGCCATCTGACCAAGGTAGTCGGCGGTGGCGACCATGCAACCGGTGAGCCGTTCGACGTCGGTGCGAAACACGATCTGCTCGATCCGGCTGGTCAGCCCGGTGCAGCGGATGGCGTTGGCCACGCCTTCGATTTCCGCGTCGGTGCAGCCGAGCGCGGGCAACAACGCGGCGGCCATGGCGCAACTGCGCACCACATGGGTGGACGTGTATTTGGCCCCAGTGCCGCCGAGATCGGCCCGCGTCTTAAGGTAGCCGGTGTCGTGAAGCATGATCGCGACATATCCCAACGTAAACTCACGCGGAGAAAACACCGGCACGCCACCGTGTTGAATCCTTCCGTTGGCCAGATCGATATAGCACTGGGTCGCCAGCAGCGTGTGCTCCAAGTTGTGATACTGAAGATCAGCTTTCTGGTAATCGGGGTGCCGACCTGAAAAAAGCATTTCGACCAGCGAAGAAACCTCGTCGATCAGCACGGTCGAAGCATCAGGCACAATCGCCCGCAAGTGAGCGTTAGCAACCTCTGCCGTCATCCGTGTGGTTGAAGAGGGAACGAGCATCAGGAGAATTCGCGGGATTTCAATGGATAGGGTGATCCCCCTATCTTCATTTCAAGAAACAACCGGCCGCCTGAACTTTGCGCAAGACGAATTCGGGTAATACTTTGGGCCAGTTACGTGTTACCTCCGGCAGGCCGGAAACGCGCACATAATTCCCGCGCTCACGGCCCGGTAGATTCGAGCCGGCGAGCGGGGAAAACGTTTCTTTTTGCCACCGTATCAGGGCACCGAGACGGACGGCAGGCTCCAGATTTGATCCGCATATTCACGAATCGTGCGGTCGCTGGAGAACTTGCCGACGCGGGCGGTGTTGAGGATGGCCATCTTGGCCCAACGGCTTTGATCGCGGTAGGCGGCATCGACCTTCTCGTGCGCCTGCACGTAGGGGCGGTAGTCGGCGAGGACTTTGTAGGGATCGCCGCCAGCGAGGAGACTGTGGTGGAGCGCGCCGAAGGGCTGGGCCTCGCCGGGCACGAAATAACTGGAACCGATCCAGTCTATGACGGCGCGCAGCTCTTCGTCGGCCCCGTAGTAGTCCCACGGGTTGTAGCCCTTGGCGTCGAGGGCTTCGACGTCGGGCACCTTGAGGCCGAAGATGAAGATGTTGTCGTCGCCGACTTCTTCGCCGATCTCGACGTTGGCGCCGTCGAGCGTGCCGATGGTAAGCGCGCCGTTAAGGGCGAGCTTCATGTTGCCCGTGCCGGACGCTTCCTTGCCGGCGGTGGAAATCTGCTCGGAAAGATCGGCGGCGGGCACGATACGCTCGGCGAGCGAGACGCGGTAGTTGGGCAGGAAGACGACCTTCAACTTGCCGCCGATGCGCTCGTCCTTGTTGATGCGGTCGCCGATGACGTTGATCGCGCGGATGATGTTTTTCGCGAGGTCGTAGCCCGGGGCGGCCTTCGCGCCGAAGACGAAGACGCGCGGCACGATGTCGAGCGACGGGTTCTGGAGCAGACGCCGATACAGCGTGAGGATGTGCAGCAGGTTCAGATGCTGGCGCTTGTATTCGTGGAGACGCTTGATCTGCACGTCGAAGAGCGCGTCGGGCGAAACATCCACACCGCACTCGGCCTTGATGACGGTGGCGAGGTCAACCTTGTTGGCGCGCTTGATCGCCATGAACTCTTTCTGGAAATCCTTTTTGTCGGCGAATTTTTCGAGGCCGCGCAGGACGTCGAGATCGCGGGCCCAGAGCGTGGGTGAGCCGAGTTTTTCGGTGATGAGGGCCGAGAGGCGCGGGTTGCAATCGAGCAGCCAGCGACGCGGCGTGATGCCGTTGGTCTTGTTCTGGAATTTGCCCGGATAGAGCGAATCGAACTCGGGGAAGAGGTCCTTTTTGAGGAGCTCGGTGTGGAGCGCGGCAACGCCGTTGACGGCGTGCGAGCCGACAACCGCGAGATTGGCCATGCGAAAGGCCTTGGCGCCGCCTTCTTCGATGACGGAGCACACGGATTTCTTGTGGTTATCTCCGGGCCAGCGGGTTTCGATCACGTCCATCAGGCGACGGTTGATCTCGTAAACGAGCTGGGCGTGGCGCGGGAGCACGCGGGTGAAAAGAGGAACGCCCCACTTTTCGAGCGCCTCGGGGAGCAGCGTATGGTTGGTGTAGCCGAAGGTTGCGGTAACGATGTCCCAGGCGCGTTCCCAGGAGAATTTTGCCTCGTCCAAAAGGATGCGGAGGAGCTCGACCACCGCGACGGCGGGGTGCGTGTCGTTGAGCTGCACGGCGACCTTGGAGGCAAAGTTGTCCCAGGTATTGCCGGTGGTGCGGAAGTGGCGGCGGATGATGTCGCGCAGCGAACAGGACACGAAGAAGTATTGCTGCACGAGGCGCAGCTCCTTGCCGTTTTCGGTCTTGTCGTTCGGATAAAGAACCTTCGAGACGGTCTCGCCGATGGCCTTCTCGCGGACGGCATCGACATAGCCGCCGCTGTTGAACGCCACGAGATCGAACTCCTCCGTCGAGCGCGAAGCCCAGAGGCGCAGGAGGTTCACGGTCTTGGTGCCGTAGCCCGCGATGGGAATGTCGTAGGGCACGCCGAGGATGGTCTTGGTGTCCACCCAGCGCGGCTGGGAATTCCCCTGGTCGTCGAAGACGTTTTCCACGCGTCCGTAAATTTTGACCTCGGTGGTGTATTCGGGGCGCACGATCTCCCACGGCGTGCCGAAGATCATCCAGTTGTCGGGATGCTCGACCTGGTTGCCGTTGACGAATTCCTGCTTGAAGAGGCCGAACTCGTAGTGGATGCCGTAGCCGATGGCGGGCAGGTCGAGGGTGGCGAGCGAGTCGAGGAAACACGCGGCGAGGCGGCCGAGACCGCCGTTGCCCAGGCCCATGTCCACTTCGCTCTCACGCACGGTTTCCCAATCGACGCCGAGTTCCTTGAGGGCGGAGCGCGCCGCGTCATAGAGGCCGGTGTTGTAGAGATTGTTCTCGAAGAGGCGGCCCATCAGGTATTCGAGCGAAAGGTAATAGAGGCGGCGGGCGTTCTGCTTGTTGTGAACGGCCTGGGTGGCGAGCAGGCGGGCGAGAATCTGTTCGCGCACGGCCATCGAGGTGGCGATCCACCAGTCGCGCGGCTTGGCGGTGCCGGTATCGCGGGCGAGCGTGTAGGTGAGGTTGCGCAGGATCGCTTGTTTGAAAGCGACCGCAGGATCGTCGGTGGAGCAACGCTGGGGTTCGGTGGAAGCGGTTTGAGCGGCGGCGGCGGAGCTTTTTTTGGATTTCGTCGAAAGAGGCATCATGCGTTTAGGAGTTAAATTTTTAATAACAGGAACCATGCCAGCCGAAGCGGCGGAAGCAGGTTCTGTGGTTTGAGTTAAATGACTGGAAGGCGGGAGTTAAAAAACGAAGGCGCGGAGATTTTACTTTTGAAACCGGCGGGCGAGTTCGCCGTGGCTGAATTCGATGTGCGTGGGGCGTCCGCCGGGGCTGGTCAGCGGCGCACGGCAGGCAAAAAGCTGCGTCACCAAAAGTTGCATCTCGCCCTCGCCCACCGAGTCGCCGAGACGCACGGCCTTGGCGGCGGCGAGCCGGGCAAACTGCTCGCGGGCGGTGTCCACGTCGCGGTCTTGCAAGCGTCCATCGCGCAACGCTCCCAGCAACTCGCGCACAAACGGCTCCGCATCCGCCGGCTCCATCCATGCCGGGACGCCTTCGATGCGAAAAAAATTCCGCCCGAACTCCACGACCTCGAAGCCGTGGCCGTTGAGAAACTCCAGCCGGGCGAGAAGCAATGCGCTCGAAACAGGATCGAGTTCGAGCGGGACCGGCAAGAGGAGCCGCTGGCTGGAAACCGCGCCGTCGCGAAACTGTTCCTGCAAACGCTCGAACCAGATGCGCTCGTGCGCCGCGCGGCGGTCGAGCAGGACGAGGCCCGAGACCGTCTCGAACAGCGCATAACTGCCGTGCGCCAGCCCAAGCCACCGCCAGCCGGAGGATGCATTTCGGATTTCGGGTTTCGGATTTTGGATTTGAGGAGCGGCCGCAATCGGCTGAAGCGACACGTGGGGCGCGGTGATCTCAACACGTCGTTCGGCGATCGTCGGCAAAACCGACGCGAGTCGTGGAATCGGAGCAACGCCCGCCAAGACGACGGGCGCGGATGCGGGAGTTGTGGTGATCTCCGCCCCTCGGGTTCCGAAATCTGAAAGTTCACGCAGTCGCGCAAGCACGCTGCGGATGACGAAGCCACGCACGGCCGTCTCGCTGCGAAAGCGCACCTCACGCTTGGCCGGATGCACATTCACATCGACGGCGGCGGGATCGATTTCAAAGAAGACAAACGCCAGCGGATACCGCCCCTTGGGCAACGATTCGTGGTAGCTCTCGATCAACGCGTAGTTGAGCGCACGGCTGTCCACCGGGCGCTGGTTGATAAACGTGATCATCTCATGCCGCGTGGCCCGGCCCGTGCCCGGTCGCCCGATGAGACCGCGCAGCTTCATGTCGCCCTCGCCCGTTTCGATGGGCACGAGCCCTTCGGCGAGCTGCTTGCCAAAAATCTCCGCCACGCGGTCGATCAGGCCCGCGCACTCCGGTGAACGGAAAATGATTCTTCCGTCTTCAATCAACGTGAACGCCACCCGAGGAAACGCCAGCGCGTAGAGCCGCACGCCCGCGATGATGTGGGCCGCCTCGGTCTGGTCGGTCTTGAGAAACTTACGCCGCGCCGGCACCGAATTAAAGAGCTGCGCGACCTCGATGCGCGTGCCGACCGCGCGTCCGCAGTCGCGCACATGGACGAACTTCCCCCCGTTGACCAGAATCTCGGTTCCCGCGTCGGCCCCGGCTTCGCGAGTCTGCATCGTGAAGCGCGACACGCTCGCGATGGACGGCAGCGCCTCGCCGCGAAAACCAAAGCTCGCGAGGCGGTTGAGATCGTCGGCCTCGGAAATCTTACTGGTGGCGTGGCGTTCGAGCGCGAGGAGCGCGTCGTCGCGGGACATGCCGTGACCGTTGTCCTCGATGCGCATGAGAGAACGTCCGCCGTGACGGAACTCCACTTCGATGCGCGTGGCACCGGCGTCGAGCGCGTTCTCTACGAGTTCCTTCACCACCGCCGCCGGGCGCTCGATCACCTCGCCGGCGGCGATCTGATTGGCGACCCGGTCGGTCAGGATGCGGACTTTGGACATGAACAGTTCCGTGAACTACACGGTTAAAAACTCCTCAACCCAACAGCTTCTTCCAGCGGGCGAATTGTTTTTTCACCTGCGCGGGGCCGGGCATGCCGGTGCCTTTGCGCATGGCCATCGCACGCTTGAGATCGAACACCACCGCCCAGTCGTCGCCGTAGCCTGCGTGGATTTTTTTCACCTCGGCAGTGGGCAGTTTATCAAGAGGGAGCTTGAGCGTCTCGGCCAGTTTCACGACCGAGCCGACCGCGTGGTGCGCCTCGCGGAAAGGCACGCCGCGCGCCACGAGGTAATCGGCGAGATCGGTCGCGAGCAGCGCCGGATCGGCCACCGCCTCGGCACAGCGCGCCCGGAAAACCGTCAGCCCGGCAATGGTGCCCGCAAGCACGTCGGCGCAAATCGCCGTCTGGTCAAAGCTGTCGAACACCGGCGGTTTGTCTTCCTGCAGATCGCGGTTGTAGGTGAGCGGCAGGCCCTTCACGAGCGTGAGGAGCGTGTGCAGATTGCCCTGAAGGCGCGCCGATTTCCCGCGCAGCAATTCGCAGGAGTCGGGATTTTTTTTCTGCGGCATGAGCGAGGAGCCGGTGCAGAACGTGTCGGGCAGGTCGATGAACTTGAACTCCACGCTCGACCAGATGATGAGGTCTTCCGCGATGCGTGACATGTGAACGCCGAAGAGCGCGCAGGCGGAGGCGAACTCGATGTAGAGGTCGCGGTCGGCCACGGTGTCCATCGAGTTCTGCGTGACGCGCGGACGACCCTTCGCATCAACGAAGCCGAGCTGCGTCGCGGTGAATTCACGGTCGATGGGCAACGTGGTGCCCGCGATGGCTCCGGAGCCGAGCGGACACCAGTTGGCATGATCCGCCACCACCGCGAAGCGGTCGCGGTCGCGCTCCAACATCTCCAGGTAAGCAAAAAGATGATGCGCCAGAAACACCGGCTGCGCGCGTTGCAGATGCGTATAGCCCGGGATAAGCACATCGCCGTCGCGCGCGATCACGGCCAGCAAGGCTTTTTGAGCGCCGAGAATCTTGTCGTTGAGCACATCGCAGGCGTGTTTGAAAAACAGCCGCATATCGGTCGCAACCTGGTCGTTGCGGCTGCGGGCGGTGTGGAGCTTCGCGGCGGCGGGCACGAGCTTCGTCAGCGCCTGCTCGATGTTCATGTGAACGTCTTCGAGCTGCGTGCTCCAGGTGAACTTGCCCGCCGCGATCTCGGCGAGAACCGCATCAAGGCCGGCATGGATGGCATCGCGCTCCTTGGCCGTGAGAATCCCCACGTGGGCGAGCATGGCGGAGTGGGCCTTGCTGCCGGCGACATCGAACGGCGCCAGCCTCCGGTCAAACGACACGGACTCGCTGAATTGCAGCATCAACTCGGCGGGGCCGGCGGAGAACCGTCCGCCCCAGGTCGCTTGGGATTTTTTCGCCATAAAGATCACACAGCAGAACGTCCCCCACCCGCCCTGCGCAATGCGAAAGACGCCCCGCCCGCCCACGTCTCAGGTTCGTAACGCGCACACGCGCTGCACTTCGGCCAACGCCTCCGTAAGTGCGAAGGGTTTTTGGAGGAAACCGCCCGCGCCCGCCGTGATGATTTTCTCTTTGAGGTTCGCCTCGAGGTGTCCGCTCATCACGACGATGCGCATCGCGGGCGCCTCCTCCTTGATTTTTTGAAACGCCTCCCAGCCGCTCATGCGCGGCAGGCCCAGATCGATCAACACGAGCGAGATTTCCGACGCGTGCGCCTTGAAGAGACTCACCGCTTCCAACCCGTCGCGGGCTTCGATGATTCGAAATCCATTCCGCTCAAGCGCCGCTTTTACCGTGATCAGAAGATTTTCCTCGTCATCCACCAGCAGCACCGTGCGTCCTCCGGCCGGAACCGCCGATGCAGATATGGGCAGCAACGGCTCCCGCGCAGGCTCGGGAGGCAACGCCGGCAGGTAGAGACGGAAAACGAGCGCCGG
Source organism: Opitutaceae bacterium (assembly GCA_023269455.1). GTDB lineage: Bacteria > Verrucomicrobiota > Verrucomicrobiia > Opitutales > Opitutaceae > Rariglobus. The sequence goes on from JAHFTG010000070.1 coordinate 9,576, forward strand.
TCCCGACCGCGCATCGACTTCGAGGTGCCCGCGATGCCCGGCCATGATGCCATGCACCACAAGCACGGCCAGATCGCGCCGTCGCTCTGAAAACCGCACCGCTTCCTCCCACAAATCC
>JAHFTG010000324.1 GCA_023269455.1 Opitutaceae bacterium
AAATCCTTCGCGTGCTCCGACGAATTCCGAACCCCGGAAAAGGGTTTCATGCGCTTCTCCTGCCAGCACGGGAATGGAAACCGCCAGCGCGTCCGCCGATGATCGAAGATCGCCAAACTGCACCTCAAACCCGCTCTTGGACGCAGGGACCGCCACGATGGGCGAATGAGGAGGAGGATTCATGTGTGCAGAGAATGAGGGCTTCGCGAAAGACAACACGAGGGCAGTTTCCCTCCTTCAAGTTAAATTCAAAGCTACGTCCGCCAGGGAGTTCACCATTGCAGCACCTCTCCGCGTTCGCCGGACTTTCGGCCACACTCGCGCATGACACCCTTCGAACTCTCCGTCCGGTTTTTCCTTCAACTGGTGGTCATCCTCAGCGTGTGCCGCGCGGTGGGCTGGATTGCCTCGCGCTTCGGCCAGCCCCCCGTCGTCGGCGAGATGATCGCCGGCGTGCTGCTGGGGCCGTCCCTCTTCGGTCTGGTCGCACCCGAATGGCAGGCGATGCTGTTCCCGAAAAACTCAAAGCCCATCATCTTCGCCGTCGCCCAGATCGGCCTCGTGCTCTACATGTTTGTCGTCGGGCTGGAGTTCAGAATCGACCTCGTGCGCAGCCGTCTGCGCAGCGCGATCACAGTATCCCTGTCCGGCATTCTCGCCCCGTTCGCGCTGGGCTGTCTGCTGGCGACTTGGCTGCTCGCGCGCGGCGGTTTTTTCAGCCCCGGCGTGACCGCGCTCCAAGCCGTGCCCTACCTCGGCGCGGCGATGGCCATCACCGCCTTCCCCATGCTCGCACGCATCATCGTGGAGCGCGGCCTCGCCGGCACGACCGTCGGCGCGCTTTCGCTCGCCGCCGGCGCGATCGACGACGCCGCCGCGTGGTGCGTGCTCGCGCTGGTCCTCGCAAGCTTTGCCAACGATCCCAAGATCGCCCTCTTCGCCATCGGCGGCAGCGTGCTGCTGGTCGTAGTGCTGTTCACGATTGGCAAACGCCTGCTCGGCGCCATCACCTCCCGCGCCGAACGCAGCGAGAAGGACAACCACCAGATGTTTGGCTGGATGCTCGTGCTGCTCATGCTCGCCGCGTGGTTTACCGACAGCATCGGCATCTACGCCGTGTTCGGAGCCTTCGCGCTCGGTGCGGCCGTGCCACGCGGCAAGTTCACCGAAAGCCTGCGCGCCAAGATCGAGCCGCTCACCACGTGGCTGTTGCTCCCTCTTTTCTTCATCTACTCGGGCCTCAACACGCGCTTCGACCTCGTGAACGACGCCGGCCTCTGGCTCATCGCCGGAGCGGTCCTCGCCGCCGCCGTCATCGGCAAGACCGGCGCGTGCTACCTCGCGGCGCGTGCCTGCGGGGAGTCGCATCGCGAGGCCTTCGGCGTCGGCGCGCTGATGAACGCACGCGGCCTCATGGAATTGATCATCCTCAACATCGGCCTCGAACGCGGACTCATCACTCCCACGCTGTTCACGATCATGGTCTTCATGGCCATCGCCACTACGCTCATGGCCACCCCGATGTTCAACTGGGGCTACGGCCGGCGCGTCCAAGGCGTTTCTTGACTTAAACGTCATCAGGCGGATAACTGTCGCATCTTGATGCAAGCCATCATTCAGACGCTTCGACTTATCTAGACGCACGATCCGAGAGGGCCGCGTGCGCGGCTGATTGTGCGTCCGCTGTTAAGTCCTGCGCCTGCTCCCGACCTCGTCGGCAGTGAGGTTTTAACTGTATAAACCGCCCTGTTTTAATGTTTCATCATTTTGCCCATGCAACCCGCTCCCGTTAAGAAATACCGCCCGTTTCCGCCGGTTGATTTGCCCAACCGCCAGTGGCCTTCCCGTGTGCTCACGCATGCCCCCGTCTGGTGCAGCGTCGATCTCCGCGATGGCAACCAGGCCCTCGCCCAGCCCATGAGCGTCGAGGAGAAAATCGAGTTCTTCGACATGCTGGTGAAGATCGGCTTCAAGGAAATCGAGGTCGGCTTCCCCTCCGCCTCCCAGATCGAATTCGATTTCTGCCGCCGCCTGATCGAGGAAAAACACATCCCCGACGACGTCTCCATCCAGATCCTCTGCCAGTGCCGCGAGGAACTGATCACACGCTCCCTCGAAGCCTTGAAGGGCGCAAAAAACGTCATTTTCCACCTCTATAATTCCACGTCGCCCAAGCAGCGCGACTACGTCTTCGGCGCAACCAAAGCCGACATCGTGGCCATCGCCGTCAAAGGTGTTTCGCTGCTCAAGAAACATGGTCAGGCGCTCATCGACGCCGGTACGCGCCTGCGCCTGGAGTATTCGCCCGAGAGCTTCACGAGCACTGAACTGGAGTTCGCCTTGGAGATTTGCGAGGCCGTCACCGATGCCTGGCAGCCCACGAAGGCCAACAAGATCATCCTCAACCTCCCCGCCACCGTCGAATACGCGACGCCCAACATCCACGCCGACCAGATCGAGTGGATGTCCACGCACCTCACGCGGCGCGATGTCACCATCATCTCACTGCACACGCACAACGACCGAGGCACCGGCGTCGCCGCCACCGAGCTGGCGCTCCTCGCCGGTGCGGACCGCGTCGAGGGCACGCTCTTCGGCAACGGCGAGCGCACCGGCAACCTCGATATCGTCACAGTCGCGCTGAACCTCTACACGCACGGCATCCACCCGAACCTCGATTTCGGCGACATCAACGGCATCCGGGAAACCTACGAGCGTTGCACGCGCATGGAGGTGCATCCGCGCCATCCTTACGCAGGCGAGTTGGTGTTCACCGCCTTCAGCGGCTCGCACCAGGACGCCATCAAGAAATCGTGGCCGTTCCAAAAACCCGACCGCGCGTGGGATGTTCTCTATATTCCCATCGACCCCGCCGACATCGGCCGCAGCTACAAGGCGATCATCCGCATCAACTCGCAGTCTGGCAAAGGCGGCGTCGCCTACATCCTAGAGAACGACTTCGGCTACCAGTTGCCCAAGCTCATGCACAAAGAGATCGGCAAGATCGTCAACGATCTCGCCGACTCGAAA
>JAHFTG010000325.1 GCA_023269455.1 Opitutaceae bacterium
AAAGATACCAACGCCCGCCGAGATAAACCTCGAAGCACGCGTGAAAATCCATCGGCTCCAGACCCGCCGCGTAACCGCCCACATACCGCGCCGGAATCGACAGCGCCCGGCACAACGCGATGGAAAGATGCGCGTAGTCGCGGCACACGCCTTTCTTCAACTGCCACACTTCCCACGCCGATGTCCGCGAATCCGTCGCACCCGGCGTGTAGGCGAGCGTCGCGTCCACCCACCGGCAAATCTCGCGCACCTGCTCCGCGCGATTGGAGATTTTCCCGAACAAATCCCAGGCCATCTGCGTGAAGCGGTCGCTCTCGCAGTAGCGGCTCGGCAGGATGTAAGTAAGCGTCGTCAGGGGCAGGCGGCCCGGATTGTCCGACTTCACCTCCAGCGGCGCGGCCGGACGCGACACCTCGACCGTCGCCCGATACTCCACGCGAAACGCCCCCGTCGGCGCCTCGACGCGAAACACGCGATTCCCCTTCGAGGTCGCCGTGCGCTCCAAGGCCACTTCGGGGAACACGCTGATCGTCTCCTCGCCCAGATGCTGAGCCGGGTCGCGGTTGGCGAGGATGTTGAAAGTGAAATTCGCGGAGGGCGTGAGCACGTCATACGAAAGCGTGCAGCCGACAAGGAGGTTCATGTCCGCAAAACCATAATCACGCCCCTCTGCGAGGCAATCGCGTAAGCCACTCCGCCGCGAAAGCCGCAGCCCACGTTTTCAGCATTGGCCCGACCGCCAGTCTGGTTAAAAAACCTCCACGCCTCCGCGCCATGGACTTCCTGCTTTATCTTTCGCCGCTGTGCCTCGTCTTCGAGGCTTGGCAGCTCTTCGTCGCCGAACGCTACCTCGGCATCAAACACATCGAGAAAGGCATCGATCCGCGCCGCCTCGGCCCCGGCGAACCCATCGCCTTCGCGTGGAGCACCGCGATCTTCGCCTACTGGCTTTGGATGATTCTCATGCTCATCCCCGCCTCAGGCCGCATCCAGATCATCTGCATGCTCGGCGTCTCCCTCCTCGGCTACTCGCTGCGCCGAAACGCCGGCCTGCGCTGGATACTCGTCATCCTCACCCTCGAAGGCGCGATCCGCATCGGCATGATCATTTCCCTCCTCGGCGATTTCTGGCGAAAACTGTAAGCGCCGCCGCCCGCCCCATGACCTTCGCTGAACATCCGCACCCTTCGCCCAACTTCTCTGCGTCGCCCGCGCACGAGCGACTCGGCGTATGCTTTCACCACAGCGTGATGCCCTTCGCGGAAACGCTTGCCCACATGCTGCGCCCCGAAAGCCAGGTGAGTTACCACGTGCTCATCGCCCCCGACGGCACCCGCGCCCGCCTCGTGGCCGACGAACACATCGCCTGGCACGCCGGCGTATCGATCTTCCAAGGACGCACCTGTTGCAACGACTTCCTCCTCGGCGTCTCCTTCGCGGGCGACACCTATGCCGCCCCGCTCACCGCCGCCCAGCTCGCCAGCGCCCTCGACTGGCTCGCCCCGCGCTGGCCGCTCCACGGTTGGTCAACCGCCGCCATGACAGACCACCGCCAGATCGCCCCCGTCCGCAAAGACGACCTCAACCCCTCCGAATGGTCCCGCCTCCTCGCCGCCATCGCCGCGCGCTTTCCCGATCACGCCTGAAAGCGCCACGTCTCGCCCTTCGGCGCGGGCTCGGCAAACGACTGCCGGAAAAACTCCTGCGCCGCCCCGATCAGCTTCGCGCATTGCGAATAGTTGCCCGCCCATGAATTCGGCAGCCGCATCGCCTTGATCACGCCTTTTCCGATGTGGTCCGGCGCATCGCCGTCCGGCGCCAGTTCCACTGAAAATTTCGGATCATGCGTATGCACCACATAGTGTCGTGTCTGCCCATCCACCTCCCGCTCGATCCGCATGAAGTGCGCGAAGTCCATTTCGATTCGCCGAATGTAGCCTAAACCACGCCGCCCGGAATAAAAAAATCCGCGCCCGCCCCGGCCACCGCGCAATCTTCCGTCTTGAGAAACCACGCCGCGCCCGCCACAAACGCCCCGTCGCGGTGCTCACCCTATGAACCTCCCTGAAGAAGCTCCGAAATTGCCCTTCGCTCCGTTTCTCGTCGGTGATGCCGCCCTCATCGCCACCGCCGTCTTGATCGGCCGCTATTGTCCGGCGCCCATCGGCCCGTGGCCCCTCCTCGCCATCGCCCTCTGCGTGATCGCAGGCGCCGTGCTCGCCGCCATCCCCTTCGTCGTCAACTACGCCAAACGCCAGGACGCCGAGCTCACCGAACGCCAGAACCAGATCGCCGCGCTCGCCCGCATCACCGCCGAATCCGCCGAGCAACTCAGCATCGCCGCCGCCAGCCTCCACGGCATCGCCCAAGCCTCCTCCGGAAATCTCAAATTCATCGAGCAACTCCCCGCGCAACTCCAGGACCACGTCAAAGTCCTCCAAAAGCAGCTCACCGACACCGCCAAAGCCACCCTCGTTTCCACCAAGGAAGAAACCGCCCACATTGATGCCGCCGCCGAACGCATCACGCGCGCCGTCGCCGACCTCGCCAAACTCGAAACCGCCGCCCGCCAGCAACTCGCCGCCGTCAACGAGACCCTCGCTCAGGCCGGCGGGCAACTTGCCACCGCCGCCTCGACCGCCCTCATGCAGGCGCGCACCCAAGCCCTCGCCGATTTCGACGAACACCTCGCCGCCGCCGTCATTCGTGCAATCGCCCAAGCCGACGCCGCCCTCCCCGAACCTCCACCGAGGAAACGCCCCAAACCATCTGCGGAAAAAAATCCCGCCGAAGAAGAAAAACCCGCCTCTTCGCCCGCACCAGAATCCTCGATGCCCGCGCCAGCACCGGTCGAAGAATCTGTAGCCGTAACCCCACCCGAAGAAAAACCGGCCATCATCGAACCGGCGATTGAGCAGACGACTCCTCCGCCTGCGCCCGCACCTATCGCGCCCATCACTGAAGAAACCGTTTCGACCTCCGCCCCTGCCAATCCTTCACCCGAAGAAGTGCCCGTCTCCGAACCACCT
>JAHFTG010000071.1 GCA_023269455.1 Opitutaceae bacterium
AGGTGAAGCCGCCACCACCTACGCCTCCGCCGACGGCAAAAGCGCTGTCCGCGTCAATGCCGCCGCCTTCCGCACCGACGGCACCGACCTCCTGCAAACCCCCGGCCCCATCGACCGCCCCGCCGACCTCGATTATCAACGCGCCCAGGCCACCTTCCTGAAACAACTCAACGCCACCACCACGCTCACCGTGGACACCCGCGCCTACGCCGAAGATCGCGGCAACGGCACCCCGCTCCAGCGCAACGCCTCCCACGAAGCCTTCCTCTCCGCCAAGCTCGACGGCGCGCCCGCTAACGACGATCTCGGCGTGACCACATGGTCCGCCACGCTCTACGGCCAGCAGCAGTCGTTCTCCTCCTTCTTCAGCTCCGTCAACCTCGCCCGCACCGCCGAGACGCCCGCCAACAACCAATACGACGTCCCCGCCAGCGCCGCCGGAGGCGCCTTCACCGCCACGTGGGCGCACAACCCCGACGCCACCACCACCGCCGGAGCCGACGCCCGCTGGGTCACCGGCGAAACCCGCGAAGATTACGCCTGGGACACGCCCACCAGCCAGTTCACCCGCCGCCGCTATGCCGGCGGCGACCAGACGTTTCTCGGCGCCTTCATCACCCACGAACGCGTGCTCATCCCCGATTGGCGCGGCTCGCTCGGCACCCGCCTTGATTACTGGCAAAACACCGGCGGCCACCGCCACGAATTCGCCCCCGCCACCGGCGGCGTCACCCGAGACGACCACTACGCCGACGAAGACGGCTACGCCTTCAGCCCCAACGCCGGCCTCGTCTGGCAGGCCGCCCCCGCCGTCCGCGCCCGCACCTCCGTCTACGAAGCCTTCCGCGTCCCCACCCTCAACGAATACTACCGCCCCTTCCGCGTCGGCGCTGTCACCACCGATGCCAACCCCGACCTGAAACCCGAAAAACTCACCGGCGGCGAACTAGGCGTGGATTTGGGCAACCCTCACGCCGGCCTCACGTTCACCGCCTTCGCCAACGCCATCCGCGACGCCGTCACCAACGTCACCCTCACGCCGACCACCCGCCAGCGCCAGAACCTCGACCTCGTCCGCGTGCTCGGACTCGAAGCCGGCGCCCACTGGCAAGCACTCCCCACACTCCGCCTCGAAGCCGATTATCTCCTCAGCGACGCCCGCGTGATCGAGGGCGGCGGCACCGCAACCGCCCTCGACGGCAAATTCCTCGCCCAAGTCCCCCGCCACACCCTCACCACCGGCCTACGTTGGAGCGCGCCCGCCGCGATTCAGTTCACCGCCAACCTCCGCTGGGCCAGCGCCCAGTATGACGACGATGCGAACACCCTCCGCCTCGCCCCCGCGACCACGGTTGATCTGGGTGTCTCGCGCAAATTCGCCCACGGCTGGGAAGTCTTCGCCGCGCTGGACAACGTCTTCGACGCCACCGTCGAAACCGGCCTCCCCTCCCCCGGCGTCGTCAACATCGCCCCCCCGCGCACAATCCGAGGCGGCGTGCGGTGGACGTGGTAAATTATATCTATCTGCTTAATAATGCGATGAGGATAAAATTAAACTAAGATCAGCAATCTAATCTTAGTTGATTTAAGCCTGGTTATACTTTTACTGGTAACATGTTACTAAGTGTTACAGATGAAGAAATCGTCGAGCGGATGCGATTCGATAATCCTTGGTGGGTTGCCGGAGGAAGCGTGGATAAGTTTCTCCGCGATATGCCTCGCAGAGATTATTTTCCCCCGTTCTCAGATCTCGTTACACAACGCCAAATCCGCCGAGCAGTCATTTTGCTCGGTCCTCGACGGGTAGGAAAAACTGTTTTGGTTTATCAGTCCATCGACCAACTTATCGCGCAAGGACACAAGCCAGAGCGCTTATTGTATCTTTCACTCGAAACGCCCCTTTATTCAGGTCTCCCATTGGAGAAATTGCTACGCATGTTCATGTCTGCCTGTCAGCATGGAACCGATACTCCACTGACAGTGTTTTTCGATGAGATACAATACCTCCGAGACTGGGAGGTTCATTTGAAGTCTCTTGTCGATTCATATCCCAGCATCAAATTTGTGGCTACCGGGTCTGCGGCAGCCGCCCTTCGCTTAAAAAGTCGTGAATCCGGGGCTGGGCGCTTCACGGATTTTCTCCTTCCGCCACTGACCTTCTGCGAATACCTGAGATTCACGGGTATCGAACCATCTGTAATCATCGAAAGTGACACGGAGGAAGAGTATGCAACAAAAGACATCAACCAGCTTAATATCGCATTCGTCGAATATCTGAATTATGGAGGCTACCCCGAAGCCGTTTTTGACAAAAATATTCGTGCCGACAGTGCCCGTTATATCAAAAGCGATATCATCGACAAAGTTTTGCTGAGGGATTTGCCGAGCCTTTACGGTATTCAGGACATCCAAGAATTAAACCGTCTGTTTCTTACTCTCGCCTACAACACAGGCAACGAGGTCGCCCTTGAGGGACTTTCCAGAAACTCTGGCGTAGCTAAAAATACCATAAAGCGGTATGTTGAATACCTTGAGGCCGCATTCCTGATTCGGCGGGTATATCGTGTCGACCAAAGTGCCCGACGGTTTGAACGCGAAAACTCCTTTAAGGTGTATCTTACCAATCCAACCATGCGGACCGCACTCTTTGGTCCTATCAAAGACACCGACACCAACATGGGCGCACTCACGGAAACAGCCGTTTTCAGTCAATGGTTTCACAGTCCGGACAGCACAAACAGACTTCATTATGCACGCTGGAAAACAGGAGAAATAGACATCGTTCATTGCGATCCAGCCCTTCAAAAACCCGATTGGATCGTCGAGGTAAAATGGAGTGATCGGCCCGTATCGGATGAAAGCCTGCGCGCAAACTCCGTAGCTTTTGCAAAACGCCACCCTTTAAAGGAAGCTCCTTTGATCACAACCAAAACATACAACGGAAAGATGACCCAGGATGGCATCACCATCATTTTCACTCCGAGCAGCCTATACAGTTATATCCTCGGTAAAAATACGGTCGCCGCGGCCGGGCGAAAGTCGTCGGGCGTTGAAGAAGAAAAACCCAATCAACTGAACCTCGACATCACGACAAACTAAGCTCCGTCTCTCTTCTCATGTATGACTTTCCCCTCACCGGCGCGCAGAAAACCTTTCTCCGCAGCCTCGGCCAGACGATGGAGCCCTCCCTCAAGGTAGGCAAAGGCGGCCTCACCGACGAATTTTTCAAAGAGCTTCAAAACCACCTCAACGCCCGCGAGCTGGTGAAACTCCGCTTCCTCGGTGCCGACCGCCAGACGCGCTCCGAGCTCATCGCCCACATCGCCGATCAAGGCCGTTGCGTCCTCGCCGGCGCTGTCGGCATGACCGCGCTTTTCTACCGCCAAAACCCCGATCCCGCCCGCCGCATCATCGACCTGGGCTGAATGACCGGAGGGAAGTCGTCTTAGAAAGGTTTCCCGTGTTGATCCCGCGCCGCCAGACCGTTTCACGCCGGCCATGACCCTCGCCGAACTCGGGTGGACCGACACCCTCGCCCAAGCCTTCGCCCCGCACACTGCTCCGGGCGTGGAACCCGCCCGCGTCGTCGTCGAGCTGCGCCGCCACTATTACGCCGTGCAGACCGCCACCGGCGAATTCCTCGGCGAACTCACCGGCAAATTCCACCACGCCGCCGACCGCGAGGCGCAGGCCTATCCCGCCGTCGGCGACTGGGTCGTCGTGCAGCCTTCCTCCGATGGGCGCCATGCGCAAATCCACGCGCTCCTTCCGCGCCGCACGCGTTTCTCGCGCCAGGCCGCCGGCGAAGCGCAGGTCGAGCAGATCGTCGCCGCCAACATCGACACCGTCTTCCTCGTGAGCGGCCTCGATGCCAACTACAACCCCAAGCGCATCCAACGCTTCTTCGTCGCCGCGCGCGACAGCGGCGCGCAGCCCGTCATCATCCTCAACAAGTCCGACCTCTGCCCCGATCCCGAAGTCGTGCGCAAGGAAATCGAGCTCCTCGTCCCCGGCGTGCCCGTCCTCATCACCAGCACCCACACGCGCAAAGGCCTGAAATCCCTCGCCGAAACCTACGCGCTACCCGGCCGCACCCTCGCCTTCGTCGGCTCCTCCGGCGCCGGCAAATCCACGATCATCAACCGCCTCCTCAAGGACTCCGAGGCGATGCCCACCGGCGAAGTCCGCGAGAAAGACGGCAAAGGCCGCCACACGACCACGCGCCGCGAACTCATGGCCACGCCCACCGGCGCGCTCGTGATCGACACGCCCGGCATGCGCGAATTCCAGCTCTGGGATTCCAAGGAGGCCGTCGAGGATGCCTATCCCGATGTCGTCGGCATCGCGCTCCGCTGCCGCTTCACCAACTGCCACCACAACGCCGAGCCCGGCTGCGCCATCCGCGTCGCCCTCGCATCCGGCGAGCTCCCCGCCGCGCGCCTCGAAAGTTACCGCAAGCTCAAGGCCGAGCAGGTCGCCAAAACCCCCAAGCAGCGCAAACCCAGCGCACACGCCAGCAGCCCCGGCTGGCGCAATAAATCCGCCGGCGCCCAACCTTTCCGCCACCGCCAACATCGCGAGGATTGAAGTCCGGCGAAGAGCACGGCGACCGGGACTGCCGGGCTGTAAGGTGAAGTCCGATACGGCGCCTTTTTATTTTTTGCGTTATCCCTTCCACAATCAATCGATTGCCCAATCCCCGGTTCACGGGAGGAAACCAGCCGCACGCCGAGGCGTCTGTGCTGTTCCATGAAACCTCCCTTGTCCCGTATTTCGTTTTGGCCGGCCGTGGGCGCAGTGTGCGTCGGCTCCGCCCTTCTTTCCGGCTGCGTGGTCGATGAACGTCCGCGCCACCACTATTATGCCCCTCCGCCTCCTCCTGTCGTGGAAGTCCAGCCAGCGCTTCCTCCTCCCGGCGAAGTCATCGTGGTGTCTCCGCCACCTCCTCCCGCGCCCCGCGTCGAGGTTATCACGGTGCGCCCGTCGCATCGGCACATCTGGCTCGCGGGCCACTGGCGTTACTACGGCGGCCGCTACGTGTGGGTCGCAGGGCATTGGGAACTGCCGCCCCATCCCCACGCGGTCTATGTGAACCCGCACTGGGAAGTGCGCGGCGGCGGCCAGGTCTTCATCGAAGGCTTCTGGCGGCCCTGAAAATCAGCTCGCACAATACCGCCTCACACCACGCGGTCGCTCATCCCTTCGCCGCCTTTCTCGAAGGCGGCGAGGTTTGCCAGAAAATGCCTCACCAGCGCCACGTCCTGATCGCTGCGTCCGCCTGCCGTATGCGGCGTGATGAAACAGTTGGGCGCCGTCCATAACGGATTCGACGGCGGCAGCGGCTCCTCCGCAAACACGTCGAGGTAAGCCGCACCCAGCCGCCCGCTTTCGAGCGCCTGCACCAGTGCGCGTTCGTCCACCGTCGTGCCGCGTCCGATGTTATAAAACTTCGCGCCGGGCTTGCAGGCCGCCAGACGGCGCGCGTTGACGTAGTTGCGCGACGCTTCGTTGTCGGGAAGCAGATTCACGATGTGATCGGTCTCGGCCAGCACCGCCGTCACGCGATCCTCGGCGATGATATGGACGCCACGCTCGCTGTGGGCCTTGCGCCGCACCGCGTAGAGTTTCACGCCGAAGGGCGCGAGCAGCTCGGTCAGCCTCCGCGCAATCGCGCCGTAGCCGAGCAGCAGCACCGTCTGGCCGTTGAGCAACACGGAGGCCGCCCGCCGCTCGGAAAACTGCCACCGCCGCTCGCCGAGTTGCTCCGCATGCGAGGCGAGCAACTGCCGGCCCAGCGAGAGCATCATCGCCAGCACATGCTGCGCGCACGGCTCGGAAAAAACCGAGGAGCTGTTCGTAAAAAACGACCCGCGTGCCCGAAAGCCTTCCATGAATTCGGGCGTCTCGTAGCGCGTATAACCGGCGCTGGTGATGGCCACCCACTTGATGGATTTTGCGCGGAGGCACTCGCCCGCGTCAGGCTGGCCGAAAACGATATCCGCCGTCTTGAGTGCCGGATCGACGGCCCCTGCGCCCAGCACCGAGGTCGCCGCTTGCTTGGAAAACTCCAGCGTATGCCCGGCAGTTTTAATCCCTTCGACAAGCAACTGTCGGGCGGGCTCCGAGAAGGCGGCGTTGCAGAGGATCGAAAGCTTCATGGAAAACGCGTCTGCTCACTCCGTCTCGTTGAACTCGCAAAGCGCGTGGACGCTAAGGCCCGCCTCGCGGAGTTTTTTGGAGCCACCCAGTTCGGGCAGATCAATGATCGCCGCCACGCCCACGACCTCGGCCCCCAGCGTGCGAATGAGTTTCGTCGCCGCGAGCACGGTGCCGCCGGTGGCGATGAGATCATCGACGATCAGCACGCGGTCGCCGGGTTTGCACGCGTCGGCGTGGATCTCGATGGTGGCGCTGCCGTATTCGAGATCGTAATCGGCGGAGACGGTGCGGAAGGGCAGCTTCCCTTTCTTGCGCACGAGCATGAACGGCTGGTGAATCTGATAGGCGAGCGCGCCGCCGATGATGAACCCGCGCGCATCCACCGCCGCGATGAGGTTGATGTCGTGCCGGCGGCAATCGAGGGAGAACGCCTCGACCATGACACGAAACGCCTCGGGATCGTGAAACAGCGTCGTCACATCGCGGAAGTTGATGCCCGGCTTCGGCCAGTCTCTCACGGTGCGGATCTTCGATTTCAGATAGGCGGCTTGATCGGCAGTGCTCATACGAGCGGGAATGTCGCCGCGCCGCACGCGGTATCGCAAGCCCAAGGTTGCGCCCCGCCGTCGCAGGTGTTGCGTTGGCGCGATGTCCGCCCCGTCCCAGCCCCGCGCCCGCTTGCTCACGCTGCTTTGCTACGGCGCGATGATGAGCCTCGCCATCGGCATCAACCTGCTGCCCGTTTTCCTGACCACGCTCAGCTCGATTTACGGCGGCGTGAGCGGGCTCACCCAAGAACAGCTTGGACGACTCGGCGGCATCGCCTTCGCCGGTCTCGTCATCGGCATTCTCGTGACCGGCCCGCTCGCCGACCGCTGGGGCGCCAAGCTCTTCGTCCAACTGGGCAACGTGTTTCTCTTCGTCTCCCTCATCGCGATGGGCTTCGCGCCGAGCTACGCCATGTTGGAGATCGCGGTGTTTCTCATGGGCCTCGGGGCGGGCGTGCTCGACATGGTGCTCAGCCCCATCGTGTCCGCGCTCAACCCCGCGCGCCGCGCCGTCGCGCTCAACTGGCTGCACTCGTTCTACTGCGTGGGCGCGGCCGTGACCGTGCTGGCCGGCACGCTGGCGATGCGCGCCGGTCTCGGCTGGCGCGGCTCCTGCCTCGTGCTGCTACCGCTGCCGGTCGGCCTGATGATCGCCTTCGCCCCGCTGCGTTTCCCCGCGCTCTCCACCGAAGGCGGACGCACCTCGCTGCGCACGCTCTTGAAAAAACGCTGGTTCCTCCTCGCCATCTCCGGCCTGTTCCTCGGCGGCGCGACCGAGATCGGCATGGCGCAATGGCTGCCCGCCTACGCGGAAAGTTCGCTCGGCTTCTCAACGTGGGTGGGCGGCGGCTCCCTGCTGCTGTTCTCGGTGGCGATGGCGCTCGGACGCATGGCCGTGGGCGTGGCGGGCAAACGCCTGCATTCGTTTGAAATCATGGCGTGGAGCTGCGGCACGACGGTCGTGCTGTTTTTGCTCGGCTCATTTTTGCCCATTCCGCCGCTCGCGCTCGCTTGCTGCATTCTCGCGGGCTTCACCGGAAGCTGCCTGTGGCCCACGATGCTGGCGGTGACGGCGGATCGCTATCCCGAAGGCGGCGCGAGCATGTTTGGCGCGCTCGCCGCGATGGGCAACGCCGGTGGCATCGTCATGCCGTGGCTCGTCGGCTGGGTCGCCGATTTGACGAACCTCCACTGGGGCCTTGCGCTCGCCGCGCTCGCGCCCGCACTCATGCTGCCGCTGGTGATACGACTGCGCGCGACCTGAACTCAGGTCCGTGCGCGCAAACGCAGCCGCTCGGCGCGGGCGTTGATCTGCGCAAAAAGCTCCGTGTGCTCGACCGCCTCGCGGTCGTCCACGTGGACCAGCCCCACGCCAAACGGCGGCACTTCGTCCACCTCGTCCGCCCAGCGCGCCCACTCGTAACCGATCACCGCCGGATGCGCGCACGCGGCGGCGAGCGCCTGCCGCCCGTCGCGCAACATGCGCTCAAGCCGCGTGGGCCCGGATTGAATTTTAAACGGCGCGGTGCGAAAGCGTTCGTTGGACAACCCAAACGACGTGAGCAGCAGCGGCATCCCCGCGACGCTGGCATAAATCTCCGCGTGCAGCGCGAAGTCCGGCCCGTGGCAGTGCCACGACACCACATCGACCTGCGGATAAACGCACTCCGCCAGCACCGTTGCGCCAGGTGGCTCCGCAAACCGGCAACCTAACACGAGATGCTGCGGATCATGCCGCCGCAACGCCGCCGCCGTGGCCTTGAAATACCGGTGCGCCACCTCGCGCGCGAACCGCTCGTGATCGCGCAGATAGCCCGCCGTCGCCAGCGGACGCTCCTCCAACGTGCGCTGGCGGACGACTTCCTTGTTGGGCAGATCGAGACTCCACGCCCGCCCGAGCGCAGCCAGATTGCCCCCATACGGTGCGAGCACGAATTCCCAAGCCGCATGATAGGCGGCGAAGCCCGGCTCCAAGCTCAGGCAAACTTGGAGCAGCGAAGGCCGATCAGGACGCGGCGCGCCCCAACCCAGCGCATCGTCGGTAAACGTGCCGATGAACCCGGCGCGCCCCGCCCACGTCGCCGTGATTTTTTGGGCATGAAGATCACACAGCCCTGCCCAGCCGGAATCAAAAACGTCGGGCAAACTCACGCCGTGCGCATGAATGACCGGCCCGCCCGCATGCCGGAAATCCGCCAGCGCCGTCGCATACAAACCGGAGCCCGCCAGCGCGGGTTCAGCCCACGGGCCCAGCGTGTTGACCTGCCAGTGACGCAACCTCTGCAACACCGCCCGCGCGAACTCGACCGAGTCCTCGTATCCGTAAAGCTGATCCACCGCGACCGCGTAGGCCCCGCGATGCGCGGCGGGCACACCGGCGCGGCCGTAGCGGTTGACCGCCGCGACACTCTTCGCGAAGAACGGCTGGTCGTGCGGATCGAGCAGCCACCATTGCCCGCCCGCCGTCTGGCCGACGCGAAAAAAACCGGCGGCTCCCCGCAGGCTTTCAGGTTTGAACGAACGAAGAGTAAGAGGCTCCGCAGCGCGGGCTTTCGCCATGAGGCAAACGCTAGCGGCAAGCGGCGGCGGATGGGAAGCCCGCAGGCAAGAATCAGCGATCCGGCCGCTTCACCGCGAAACGATCCCGCGTGGTCACGTAGTCGTTCCCGCCGAGCCGCCCGATGGTGTCGAGCTTCGCCGCGTCGATTTCGCCGTCGGCCCCGAGCACGGCTTCGCTGACGTGCAGCGCGACGATGCGGCCGATGATGAGATTGGCGCCGCCCGCGCCTTCGCCGATGTGGATGATCTGGTGCAGCACGCATTCAAACGACGCCGGCGCGATGGCCACGCGCGGCGGGCGCACCCGCGTGCTCGGCGCGGCGGTGATGCCGAACGCCTCGAACT
>JAHFTG010000326.1:0-2366 GCA_023269455.1 Opitutaceae bacterium
ACTGTTTGGCGGCTTCGAGGGCGGCGAGTTGCCACTTGCCTGTTTTTTTGTCGGAGCGATCGGCGTCGAGATGAACCTGAGTGCGGGCGCTCTCGATGGGCACGATGCGACGGGCACCGATCTCGGTGGCCTTGCGCACGATGGCGTCCATCGCCGGACCTTTCGGCAACGCCTGGGCGAGCGTGAGATCGAAGGGCAGGGGCGCGGCGCGCTGGGTGGCGCACACGGTGAGGACGGCTTCGCGTTTGGAATCGGTCAGCAGTTCGCACGTCCACTCGGTGCCTTGGCCGTCGAAGACTACCACGGGATCGCCCCGGCGGGCGCGGTTGACGACGACGAGGTGGTGCGATTCTTCTGGCGACAGCCGCAGCTCCTTGGGCTTGCGATCAGGCGTCGGGCAGAAGGCGCGGAAGTCGGACATGGCATCAGTGCAACCCATCCGGCGGGGATGCGGCAACCGGAAATCCGTCGCGGCGGGCAAGTGTGTCCGCCCATTGCGCGGTTTCTCGTTTACAAGGAGGCGGGCCTTCCTAGCTTCGGTTTTTAGTGTGCGCCCAGATGGCGGAATTGGCAGACGCAGTAGACTCAAAATCTACCGACGAAAGTCTTGTGGGTTCGACCCCCACTCTGGGCACCATTTAAGCTATGGGTTTGGTAGAATGCTCCTGTTACCATGAATATCAAAACCGATGGAACCCCCCTTTCCGTGACGATTGCAGACACGGAAATTGCTCGTCTGACAAGACTTTGCCGTTATTTTCGTCCCTGGTATCCGGGGCTGAAACCGCACTCGACCGATCCGTCTCCATCGGGCCATGAGCAGGAACTCCGGGCAAAACTCATTCGCCAAGTGCTCACGGATGCGAGCATGGCGTTGGAAGAAAAGATTGCCGGGATGAATTTGGAAGAGGCGACGGCGTTTGTCCGTAGCTTCAGAATTGAGGTAACCACCGGTTCTAGCCGCCAGATGGAGCGCGAGAAGGAAGATCGTTCGGCCATCGAAAAACTTCTGCAGGATCTGCCCGAGGTCTGAGCATGATACGAGGGGGGCGGTGGTGAATGACGCATCGTCAAAAAAACCGCTTGCTTCCGCTAAGGGCATCCGGCTTTCTGCCCCTTCTGTTTCGGGTTGTAGCGTAGCCTGGTAGCGCGCTTGCATGGGGTGCAAGAGGTCGTGAGTTCGAATCTCACCAGCCCGACCATTTTCCCTGCCTCTAAGTCGGCACATGGCTGCCTCTTTTTTGTGCTGTGGGATTGTATGGAGTTTTTGCTGGGCGAAGTGGCTCGCAGTTTGATCGTTTTGGTTTTTTGAGTCATAAGTATTTATTTGGCATGGGCTTTGCATTGAGATAAGTGGAAGTCGGTTAACCTGATTGACAACTAGGGGTTTCACCCCATTTATGGCTTTATGACCTTGGGCCGAACCCTAGTTTCCCTCGCGGTAATCGCCGGAGCCTTTGGGCTTGCGAGCGTCGCCCGTGGCACTGGGTCGGCGACCAACATCAGCGGACTTTATTTCACGGGTCTTAATAGCAGTGGCAGTCTGCAATCGGGCGGTGGTCGTGATGCCAACTGGGACGTGACCACGGCTTTTGTGAATGGCACCGTTTATTCCGGGTCCAGCACCTACACGAGTTCGGCGGGCGCCTATGTGCTGAGCAGCACGGCCAATAGTGGGGGCACGGCGAACTACATCGATGGTGCTTATGTGGCCAACACGAGTTCAGCCCAGTGGATCACGGCTCCAGGTGCGACGACTGTATCTGGCGGTGGCTCGACCAATGCCGGCGGCGATATGCTTCCCGGTAACGGCACCACCAACGGCAGGATCAGTGGCACGACTTACAACAATGCGGCGTTTTATGTTTATCAGTTGGCGTTCACCATCACCGGCACGGGTAGCGGCACGGTGACGAATGCGATCTCGATGAGCCTGACAGTTGCGGCGGACGATGCGTATGAGATTTACGTGACACCTGCGGCTCTCAGTATTTCTACTTCAACGGGTTTTGGTGGAGTGGTGACTCCGACGATCTCATCCGGTGGTTACGCTTATTCTGCTTCGGGCACTTCCGCATGGAATAATACGACTTCGCAAACATTGACGAATTCAGGCGGAGGGGCGAACACGACTTTCAACATCGGCACCAATTATCTCACCGTCGTTGTGCATAATACCAACAGCCAGACTGGCACTAATACGGCGAGTGACGCCAATCCCAGCGGTTTGTTAATGTATCAGGTGGGCGCGGTGGCGACGATCGATGGCCATCCGGTTCCAGAAGTGGGCGCTTGGTTGCCGCTTTTCGGCGCTGTGGGATTATATGGGGCTTTTGCCTGGCGGCGCGGGCGTCGGGCAGATGGGG
>JAHFTG010000326.1:2396-2995 GCA_023269455.1 Opitutaceae bacterium
ATGCTGTGGGTTGGATGAGAATGGCCTGAAAACAGAGTGAGCGTGCCTAGTCGAGTTCGCGGAATCCGTCTGGATGTCATTAATGCAGGGCTTTCTTTATCAAGTCGGCTTCCTGAGCCGTGAGGGTCTCGGGTGAGAGACTGGAGAGCACGGTTCGCGCTTCGGTTTTTTGATGCGTGCCGGCGAGGGCGAGGCCGTAGGCGAGGACGATGACAGGTGTTTTTTTCCAGTCGGCTGAAACCGGTTCGAGCAGGGTCAGGGCTTCATCAGCACGGCTCTGGGTGCAGAGCACGAAGGCGTAGGTGGAGCGGAAGGCCAGATTTTCGGGGGCGGTCTTGAAGTTGTCGCGAGCGATCTGCTCGGCGGTGCGGAGGTCGTTGCCGGTAAGGGCGGCGAAGAATGCGTAGTTGTTGGCAATGGCCGGATCGTCGGCGCGCAGGGAGTGGAGGCGTTGAAACACCCGGTATTGGCCGGGGGCGTCTTTCTCGACTTGGTAGTGGCGGGCGAGGGTGCCGAGGGCTTGCACGGAGATTTCGGCTTGATCGGAGGCGGCCCAGAGCAGGATGACGGCTTCGTCACGCAGACCCCAGATGTAAAGG
>JAHFTG010000327.1 GCA_023269455.1 Opitutaceae bacterium
GACGAGGAGGACGAAGGTCGCGAAGAGTGTGAGGTCGATCGAGAAAAGCTTCTTGATGTCGGGGCCGTTGGGCGTCGGGTGAAGGCGATAGACCAGATGCGTCGAGATGAGCGTGCCGAAGAACATGCAGTCCGATGCAAGGAAGGCCCACATGAAGAGCTTCTTGTTGGGAATGCCCGTCGTCGTGGTGTGGTCGGTGTGATGGTCGATGGCGTCGGAGGCCGCGTGAGTGCTCATGCTGGAAAGGTGAGAGCTAAGATTCGAAAAAGGGAAAGGGGCCGGTGGGCCGACTCAGTGTTTATCGTGGCCGTGGTCGTCTTTGGAATCGAGGTGGACGTGGTAGCCACCGGGGCCTTCGGCCGCCCAGAAGTAAACACTGAGGACAAAAATCGCGCCGCCGCCGATGGCCCATTCGAAGAGATGGTTCACGAAGAAGACGGCGCCGATGAGCAGGCCGGCGGCGGCCAGAATAGGGAACCAAGACTGGCTGGGCATGTGGATGCCGCCGTGGGAAGCCTCGGTCTTGGCGCTTTGGGCGTGTTCCTTGGCGATCTCTTCCTTGTGGTTTTTCTCATACCAGAAGGCGTCGCGGTCGTGGATGGTGGGGAGGACGTCGTAGTTGTGCTCGGGCGGGGGCGTGGGCAGCGACCATTCCAGCGTGCGGGCATCCCAAGGATCGATGCTGACCTTCTCGCCCTTGAAGTAGGTGCGGATCATGACGACGAAGTAAACGACGATGCCGATGGCGAGGATGAAGGCGCCGATGGTGGCGACGAGGTTGGCGTCGTTCCAACCCATGTTGCCGTCGTAAACGGCGGTGCGGCGGGGCATGCCGTTCAATCCGAGGAAGTGCATCGGGAAGAAGGTGACGTTGAAGCCGATGAAGATGAGCCAGAAGGAGAGCTTTCCCCAGAACTCGGAGACCTTGCGCCCGAAGATGAGTGGGAACCAGTAGTGGATGCCGGCGAGCAGGCCGAAGACGGAGCCGCCGATGAGCACGTAGTGGAAATGGGCGACGACGAAGTAACTGTCCTGCTGCTGGGCGTCGGCCGGAGCGGCGGAGTGCATGATGCCGGAGAAACCGCCGAACATGAACATCCATACGAAGCCGAGGGCGAACATCATGGGCGTGCGCATCTGGAGGTGGCCGCCCCAGAGGGTGCCGATCCAGTTGAAGATCTTAACGCCCGTGGGCACGGCGATGGCCATGGTCATGAGCGAAAACGCGGCGGTCGCCACGGAGCCCATGCCGGTGGTGAACATATGGTGGGACCACACGCCGAAGCCGAGGAAGCCGATGGTGGCGCCGGAGAAGACGATGATCGGATAACCGAAGAGCGGCTTGCGCGAGAAAGTGGGGAGGATCTCGGAGATGATGCCCATCGCCGGAAGGATCAGGATGTAAACCTCGGGGTGGCCGAAGATCCAGAAAAGGTGCTGCCAGAGGATGGGCAGACCACCGGCGGCGGCCTCGAAGAAATTACTGTTGAAGGAGCGGTCCATCATCAGCTCGACGAGCGCGATAGTGATGGCGGGGAACGACAGGATGATGAGGAACGCGGTGAAGAGCGTCATCCAGGTGAAGACCGGCAGGCGCATCATCGTCATGCCGGGAGCGCGCATGTTGATGATCGTGACGATGAAGTTGAGCGAGCCGATGACGGAGGAGACGCCGAGGATCTGGAGGCCCATGATCCAGAGGTCCGTGGACATGTCGCCGGGGAACTGGTTGGAGTAGGCTTTGTTGGTGAGCGGGGCGTAGCCGAACCAGCCGGCGTCGGGCGCGCCCGATTTCACGAACCAGCCGATGTTGAGGATGATCGCGCCGACGAGAAACACCCAGAAGGCGAAGCCGTTGAGGCGGGGGAAGGCCACGTCGCGCGCGCCGATCTGGAGCGGCATGATGTAATTGAAGAACGCCGCCGAGAGAGGCATGACCGCGAGGAAGATCATCGTGGTCGCGTGCATCGTGAACATCTCGTTGTAGGTCTGGTGCGAGATGAACGTGTTGTTCGGCACCGCGAGCTGGATGCGAATGAGGAGCGCCTCGAAGCCGCCTACCAAGAAGAAGAAGAGCGCGGAGATGCCGTAGAGCAGGCCGATCTTCTTGTGGTCAACCGTGGTGAGCCAGCTTACGAGGCCGGTCTTGGCGGTGGGACGGGTGAACAGCCACGAGCGCTTGGGAGCGGAGGCGTGGGTTTCGGGGCCGGCGTGGGCGGCGTGGGCGGAGGCTTCCATGATGAGGGACGGTCGGAGAAATTATTTGAGACTGTGCAGGTAGGCGACGAGGGCGGGAGCTTCTTCGTCACCGATGGTTATGTTCGGCTTAAGATGGCCGACTTCATCGGACGTCATGTAACCCGTCATGCCGCCGACGCCCATATACATTTTGTTGCCGGGTTTGACTTCGCTGGGGTGGGTGATCCAGCGGTGCATGTTTTCAACGCTGTTTTCGAGCACGCCGGCGGCGATGGTCGTGCGGCTGCCGATGTGGGTGAGATCAGGAGCGAAGGGCGCACCGCCGAGGTGGTTGCCGCGGATTACATGGCAGGTCACGCAGGTTTTCGTGGTGAAAAGCTCGCGGCCTTGGGCGATGAGCACGGGGTTTTCACCGGCGTCAGGCGATTGTTGTTTCACCCAGGCGGCGAGCGGGTCGGCGTCGAATTTATCGGTCCAGCCGGGGGCGTTGCGGCCGGGGTTTTTGAAGGAGTAGGCGGCGGGCTGCTTTTGGGCGAGGGTCTTGGCGTCGGGAGCGGGCAAAGAGCGGGCGGGGGCTTTTTGCTTGGCGAGCCATTGAGCGTAGTCGGGTTCGCTGAGCGCGATGACGCGGAAACGCATGACGGCGTGATCCTCGCCGCAATACTCGGCGCACTGGCCCCAGAAGTAGCCGGGCTTGTCGGCCTTCAACCAGAGGTGGTTGCCGCGGTTGGGGATCATGTCCACCTTGCCGGCGAGCTTGGGCACCCAGAAGGAGTGAATG
>JAHFTG010000328.1 GCA_023269455.1 Opitutaceae bacterium
GAGAGTTTCAGCGCGTCGGAGAGCGCGGTGGACGTGTCGGCGTCCTTGGGCAGAATCTCGGAGTAGAGCGTGGCGAGCGACACGTCGTCGAACGTGAGCGCCACCGGGAGATTGGCGCGGAAGAAAGCGTCGGCCGTTTGGTAAAATTCGGCGTCGGACGCCGCAGCGGAAGTCGTGGCAACCTTGGTCATGAGTTGCCATGAACGTAGTAGGCCCAACCAAGAAAAGGGCAAATGGATTTTCGATTTTCCGTTGGCGGTGCAGGGAAGTTCCCGTGTGATGGAGGGAATGGCTCTCCGTCTTCTTTATCGCCGCTACACGCTGCCGTTTCGCGCGCCGGTGCGCACGGCACACGGGGTATGGGCGGAGCGCACGGGGCTGATCGTGCGGCTGGAGGATGGCGCGGGGCGCGTCGGCTACGGAGAGGTTGCGCCAATCCCGTGGTTCGGCACCGAGACGGTCGAGGAGGCCGAGGCAGCGTTGAGCGTGCTCGGCGAATGGGTGAAGCCGGAGCAGCTCGCGGCCGTGCCGGTGAAGTTGGGGTGTCTGCGGTTTGCACTGGCAGGGGCGTTTGGGGAACTCGGTCAAGACGAACGGCTGGTTAAAGATAACCCATCGCCGCCTTACCTTGCAGTGGCGGCCTTGCTGCCTGCGGGGCGCGCGGCGCTGGCACAGATCGGGCCAAAGGCGGAGTTGGGTTTTCGCACCTTTAAATGGAAGGTCGGCGTGGGCGACATCGCGGATGAGCTTTCGTTGCTCGACGATGTGATCGGCGAACTGCCCTCGGGCTCAAAGCTGCGGCTCGATGCGAATGGCGCGTGGGATCGTCGGCAGGCGGGGCGCTGGTTGGAGCGCGCGGCGGAGCGGCCGATCGAGTTCATCGAGCAGCCTTGCTTTGCCGAAGCTTCGCAGGGCGCGGCCCAATGTGCGCGGATGGAGGATGCGTTGCGCGGCCTGGCGGGGGATTTTCCCACGCCGATCGCGTTGGATGAATCGCTCGTGGGCGCGCACGATGTGGAGCGGTGGCTCGCGGCGGATTGGCCGGGGATTTTCGTGATCAAGCCTGCGTTGCTGGGCGATCCTGCGCCGGTGCTGGCGCGGCTCGCGGCGGCCAAGGCCGACGTGGTGTTTTCTTCGGCGCTGGAGACGGCGGTGGGCGCGCAGGCGGCTTTGCAACTCGCGTTTGCGTGGGCGGGCAAGCCGCGCGCGCTGGGTTTCGGCGTGTGGCCGTTGTTCACCGACAGTGTTTTCGATGGTCCGTTTGGCGCGCCGTTTATTCGGGCCGAGGATGTCGCCCGACTCAATCCGGAGGCCGTATGGACCGCGCTGAACTAGCCCGTCTGCTGGGCGCGCCGACCACCGCCGAACCGCGCGATGTCGTCGTAGATGAAAGCGATCCGGCGCGCTTTGTCGCGGCGTTTACCGATGCGGTGGCGGCGGGCGGCACGGTGTTTGTCGCCGATCCGGCGTGGGGGGGGAACGAGCGGGCGCAGTTCAACGCGCTCGTGGCGTGTTCGCGGTCGGCAGGGGAGCGCGAGCAGCCGCCGCGCGGGTGGCTTTGTTTGCCGACGGGTGGTTCTTCGGGGGCGATCAAGCTGGCGCGGCACGACGAGGAAACACTCTCGGCGGCGGTCAACGGGTTTTGCACGCACTTTGGCGTGCATAGGGTGAACGTCGTCGGACTGCTTCCGCTCAACCATGTGAGCGGTCTCATGGCGTGGATGCGCGCGGTGCTGACCGGCGGCGAGTATCGCGCGTGGAGTTGGAAGGCGTTGGAGGCAGGCGAGCGCCCGATGCTGCCGGCGGCTGGCGGAGGAGGCTGGTTTTTGTCGCTCGTGCCGACGCAACTCCAGCGACTGCTGACCGACGCAGAGGCGGTCGAGTGGCTGCGCGGGTTTCGCGCGGTATTCATCGGCGGCGGGCCGTCGTGGCCGGAGTTGATCGAGGCAGGCGCGAGGGCGCGGCTGCCATTGGCGTTTTCTTATGGCATGACGGAGACGGCGGCGATGGTCACTGCGCTGCGCCCGGCGGAATTTCTGGCGGGCGGGCGCGGGAGTGGCACGCCCTTGCCGCATGCGCAGATCACGCTGGATGCGGAAGCTCGCTTGGTAATAGAGGGCGAGTCATTGTTTCGCGGATACTGGCCGGAACTGCGCGGGGACGGACCGTGGGCGACCGACGATCTCGGACGTTTCGACGGGAACGGCAGCCTGCATGTGCTCGGGCGACGGGACGCGCTCATCATTACCGGCGGGAAAAAAGTCGATCCGGCCGAGGTCGAGGCGGCATTGCGGGCGACGGGGCAGTTTACCGATGTGGCCGTCGTGGGCGTTCCCGACTCCGAGTGGGGCGAAGTCGTGGTGGCGTTTTATCCGCAGCAGGGAGGAAGCGGCGTTTCAGGGCTTAACAGCCAGCTCCTCGATCACTTGGCGGCCTACAAGCGACCGAAGCGTTACGTCGCGGTGACCGACTGGCCGCGCAACGCCCAAGGCAAGGTCAACCGCGCGGAGTTGCGCCGGTTGGCTTCAGGCTGACCGCACCCACATGGCGAGATTAGCCGGCAGCGCGGTGCGTTCGCGGGTCTGCGAAGCGATGCACACGTGCTCGGTGCGGACGACCGCCGCGCGCTTTTCGGCGGGGCCTTGCTTCCAGATCACGAAGTCGAGGGCGTAGCTGTTTTCTGAAAGCGCCTTGGGGGTAACTTCCACGCGGACCTTGTCTCCGCAGGCGAGCGGACGCAGGTAGCTGGCCTCGCTCTTCGCCACGGGCACGATCACGCCGTGGTCCGCGAAAAACGTCCCGAGGGGAATTCCCGCCGCCGCCAGCGCCTCTTCGTAAGCCTCGTGGCAGATCGCGAGGTAGTTCGCGAAAAAAACGATACCGGCTGCATCGGTGTCGGCGAAGTGGATCGTGCGCTGGTAGGAAAAAGACATGGGTGACAGGATGAACAGGATTTACA
>JAHFTG010000329.1 GCA_023269455.1 Opitutaceae bacterium
GATGGCCGAGTTGACCTGAAAGTCGGGTTGGCCGCCGTAGTTTGTGGTTAAGGTGAGATCATAGTTTCCAATGATTTTTCCGTTGAGCGTGCCGTTGTTGCCACCGTGGGAGATAGTCGTGGCCGCGCTCAGGGTAATCGTGCCGTTGTAGGAGCCGTTTCCGCCGATTGCGAATGCACCTTGCCCGGTGGTGCCGGTGCCGGCCAGCGTGAGCGCATTGGTCATGTTCCCTGACTGGTAGTTTCCGAAAAAATTGAATGTCGCTCCGGACGCGACCGTGATGGAGGCAGTCGTGTTGACGATGGAATTGGTGCTGCCTACGTAGAGAATACCGGCATTGACCAAAATGGCTCCGGAGATCGTGTTGGCCGTGCCGCCAGCGAGGCTTAACTGCCCTGAACCTTCCTTGGTGAACCCTTGGGTTCCGAGCAGACCAACGTTGATGCTGGTGTTGGTGTTAGTCGTGATGGTGGGAGATCCGGATCCGGTGGCCAGCGTCAGGGTGGCTGAATTGGTGCCGGCGATTGCCCAAGTGCTCGTGCCGGACGTGTCCGCGAATGTCAGATTCCCGAGGGTGCGGCTGCTATCGAGTGTCACGGTCGTGGCGCCGGGGATGTTGAGGGTGCTGAAATCGGCGGTGGCGTCGGTGCCGTTGGCGATGTTGCCGCCGTTCCAGTTGCCCGACGTGCTCCACGTGCCGTCGGCCGTGTTGGTCCACGTGCCGTTGGTCGCGCGAAGGATAGGGGAAAACGTCAGAACAACCGACGAGGTCGCGGTGACGGAGAGCAATCGAAGGGTAGCGAGATTCATGGATGGATGGGATTTAAGACGGCTTTTTTCTCGCGGAAATCTTGTTGGATTCAATATTATATCGATTTAATTTAATGGAAATATGAAATAATGTAAAATTGTGATTTGTATAATATAACAAATTAATGGGATTGGCGTATCTGTAACGCTCAAGCCTTTTGGCTGCGGTGGCCGTGCCGGCACAAGTGCCCCGGCTGGTATTTTAATCGCTCAGGCTTGGCGCTTGTGCGGGTGCTTTTCGGATGAGGTTTTGAATCAGAGTTCTTCGTGAAAAGCCCAGGTTCCGGCGGGAGCTGAGAAACGCAGACTGTCGTCGGTCGCGGCTTGAAATGTGACGTCGCCGGATGCGGCGGGAACCTGTCCGCGCGTCCAGATGACGCGGTCGTTGACGGTGACGCGGCGCGGGGGAGCTTTGGGATCGAACGGCAGGCAGACTAGCGCGGTCGCGCCGGGAGGTGATGTGAGGCTGAGACTCAACGACGCGGTGGTGCGCCGGAGCGAGACGGAGATCACGCCTGCCGCGCTGTCCACCGTGGCATCGATCTCACGGAGCGAGCCCAGTTGCGGGCGCACTTGATAAGTCGTCCAGCCGGCTTCGAGCGGGGACAGGCCGGCGAAATATTGCGAGAGGATCGTGAGCGGTCCCCCCGACCATGCGTGATTGTGCGTGCCGCCTTCCCACAGCTCGGGGAGCGTCGTCCACGGGCTCGTCACGATGGAACCGAAGCGGCTCTTCATGCGGGCGAGCGCGGCGTCGGGCGACTGCATGAGCAGGAGCGCTTCGAGCACGTATTTTTCCATGTAGGGGCTTGCGTGAAACTCGCGGGCGAGCACTTCGCGGATCGCGGGAAAGCGGCTCGCATCGGCGATGCCGGCGACAACGCAGAGGGCGTTGGCCCGGTCGTCGGTCGCGCCTTGGTAGGAGGGCGTGCGATAGGCCGATCCGTTCCAACACAGCTGGTTGGTGGCGGCGATGACGCTGGCGCGCGTCTGCTCGAAGGCGGCGGCTTCGTCGGGGTGGTTGGCGAGGCGGGCGAGTTTCGCGGCGCCTTGGAGTGCGAGGCAATACCACGCCTGATCGAGCACGCGGTCGTCGGCATTTTGGCCCCAGTCGGCCCAGTCCCAGCCGCCTTTGCGATGGGTGACGAGGCCTTGCGCGTCGCGTTTCCAGAGGGAGAGGTAGGCGCGCACATGCGGATAGGCGGCGACGGCGGTCTGCCGGTCGCCCGAATTCAAGTAGTAGGTCCAGAAACCGTATTCGCCGACGCTGGCGAGCATCTGAGTGGGGAGCTCCTTGTCCCAGTTGCCGGCGGGAACGGGTGAAAACAGCGTGTGGTCGGGACGCTGCCAGTCGCAGAGCTCGCGGATGGCTTTGCGCGCGAGGCGGGCAGACGAGGGGGACAACGCATAAAACGATTCGCCGATTTCGTTGACGGCGTCGCCCCACCACTGGGCGCGTTCGCGGTCGGGGCAGTCCATGTAGTTGTCACGCATGGGGACGTAGAGCGTGCGGCGCGCCTTTTCCCAGACCGTGTTGAAGAACGGATCGTCGCAAGTGAACGCGCCGGAGAACCGGGTTGCATAACCGGTTTCCCGATACGAGAGGGAGACAATCTTCACGCCCGCCGGGATCGTGTAGATGACAGACTGGCCGTTCATCCAACCGAGGGATTCATAGGACTGCGGGCCGGCGCGGGTGATGTATTCGGTGCGCACGCTCGGCGTGTTGTCCACGCGGTAGGTGTCGGTGCGGATGTCGATCACGGCGCCTGCGGCGGGGGCTTCGATGGAGAGGGCGGGCGTGATCTGGGCGTTGTAGGGCAGGCGGGCGATGATGGGTTTTCCATCGGAGATTTGAGGGAAATCGGCGGCATTGGCGTAGGCTTTCAGGCCGGAGTTTTCCCACTGAGGAATCGGGCGCGGGTGCAGGGAGTTCCATGGAGCGGCGCCGGCCCTGCCGAGTTCGCGGGCGGGCGCCCAAGCGCGATCATCGAAGTCGGGGCGTTGCCAATCGCCCAAGTCGTAACGGGCGTCGAAGCGGATGTTGCCCTCGGCCAGGCGGAAATTCGGCTGTTCGCCGACGGGTTGGCCATAGGCGGGCGGGCGCAGGGTTTTCCACGCGGAGCCGGAGCGGACGGAGAT
>JAHFTG010000330.1 GCA_023269455.1 Opitutaceae bacterium
GCGGCTCGCCAGCGTGGCGGCATCTTCCAAACCGGTCGCCGCCGACGCCCATTGCGCGCCCCAGCGCGAAGCCGTGGCGGTCGAAGTGGTGACGAGTTCCGTCAGTTCACGCTGCCGCTCGGCCAGCGCGGCTTCGCGCTCACGCGCGTCGTTGAGCACGAACGGCAGCACCGCCAGCACCGCGCCCAGCCCCATGCAGAACACCACGCCGAACAACGCCGCGCCCGTAAGTTCCTCCGGCGTGCGCCACGCGATCAGCGCAGCCGTGAGCAAAAGCCCCGCATCGGCGGCGATAAAGGGAACGAGGGACAGCGGACGTGGTGAAAGCGAAGAGCTCATGCGGCGAAAAAAGAATCATCTTCGTGCCGCCGCCCCCGCCTTTTCAAGGGTTAAGGTGAACACCCTTCACCCGTGCCAGCTCCGCCTCGATGGCCGAGAGGATTTCCGTGCGCCCGGTCTTCTTCGTCACCGAGGTGGCAAACACCGCCGGCAGCTCCGGCAGGAAATCGGCCACCGCTTTCTTGAAGGTTGCGATGGTCACGGCGGTGGCGTTGGCCGACTGCTTGTCCGTCTTCGTGAAGACCAGCGAGAACGCCACGCCCACGCCCGCCAGCCATTTTAAAAACTCCAGATCGATGCGCTGCGGTTCCAGGCGCGAATCGATCAACACGAAGAGATGGCGCAGGTTGTCGCGTCCCTCGATGAAGTCGGCCACCGCCTTGTTGAAGTCGGCCCGCTCCGTGCGGGCGACCTTCGCATAGCCATAGCCGGGCAGATCGACGAGACACCACGAACTGTTAAACCGAAAAAAATTGATGAGCTTCGTCTTGCCCGGCGTGACCGACGCCTTGGCCAGCGCGTTGCGCTCCGCGAGCAGGTTGATGAGCGAGGACTTGCCCACGTTGGAACGGCCGATGAAGGCAAACTCCGGCAGCGCCCAATTCGGGGCCGAGGCGCGCGTCGGGGCGCTGATTTCGAAGACGGCGGATTTGATTTTCATGCGGGAAGTCGTTTCACCCGCTCAAGACGGGACCATGCTCATGCACGCAACCCGCGCCCGTGGCAAACTATCCCCGCCGCCCGCGTCGCAGGCTCGCCCACGCGCCTCAGTAAACTTGCGGCACCACGATCTCCGCGCGCACCGGATTACGCCGGTAGCCTTTTCCGCGCACGCGGGCGGGCAGCACGATCTCCGGCTTCGGCACGTCTTCGTAGGGAAACTGCGTGAGCAGGTGGTGGATGCAGTTGAGCCGCGCCTTTTTCTTGTCGATCGCGGGCACCACCCACCACGGCGCTTCCGGCGTGTGCGTGCGGTCGAGCATGTCCTCCTTCGCCTTCGTGTAGGCCTCCCAGCGGCGGCGCGACTCGAGATCCATCGGACTGAGCTTCCACTGTTTCAACGGATCGTGGATGCGGCTGTTGAAACGAAACTCCTGCTCTTCGTCACTGATGGAAAACCAGTATTTGATCAACGTGATGCCCGAGCGAATCAGCATCTTTTCAAACTCCGGCACCGAGCGAAAAAACTCCTCCAGTTGCTCGTCGTTGCAGAAGCCCATCACGCGTTCGACGCCGGCGCGGTTGTACCAGCTCCGGTCGAAGAGCACCATCTCGCCCGCCGCCGGCAGATGCGCCGCGTAACGCTGAAAATACCACTGCGTCTTCTCGCGATCATTCGGCGCGGGCAGCGCGGCCACGCGGCACACGCGCGGATTGAGACGCTGCGTGATGCGCTTGATCACGCCGCCCTTGCCCGCCGCATCGCGCCCCTCGAACAGGATCACGACCTTCTGCTTCTTCGCCACGATCCACTCCTGAAGTCGCACCAACTCCGACTGCATGCGAAAGAGTTCCTTAAAATACAACTGCCGCGCCGCCCGGTCCGCCTCCGTGCTAGGACGGCCTCCTGCGGCGGCCAGCTCTTCGTCCGCCCGCTCCAGCTCCAGTTCTTCGTCGAGGCCGTCGAGCACCTCGTTTTGGATACGTTTGAACAACTCGCTGGAAATTTTCTTGTCGGGCATGGCGGCGGGCAGGTGATGGTTTTCGCCATCGAACCAGCCGTCCATCGGCACGGTCAAGCAACGGCAGGTCAAAGCCCTGCGCAGGCGGCGCAATTTAACCTGATCGACACACTCCAACCCGGGATACGCCCGCGCTTAAGGGTGGCATCAGTTATGCTGATACAGAAAGCATGAAGCTCGGCACACGCTGGCTCTGGGTTCTCTGGATCGCCGCCACCGTGGGGTGGCATCAGGCGGGGGCCGCATCGTTGACCGCCCACCTCTCCGCGACTCCTCAATGGGACATCGCCCAGACGGCCACCCCGCCGCCCGCCGCCGAGTTCACCCTTCAAGGCACCGACACGCCTGAAGACAAATCGCTCCTCAAGCGGACGACCGCCCCGGCGGCCCTCATCGAACACTTCGCGGAGCTCAAGACTCCGGGACTGATCGTCCTCGGCACGATCAGGAATGACCTGCGATCAGGGATTTCCACGACCCGGATCGAGCGACGCTCGATCCGCGGTCCGCCCGTCGCCGTCTGACGCCGCCGCCCGGCCGGCCCCAGCCGCGTGGTGTTTTCGGAAGAAGCGCAAAGCTTCCTCCTTTTGCACGCCCGCACCCGCTCAATGAAACCGCTCAATCACGCACTCTCATGTCTTTTCTACGCACTCATCGCCTCCACTGGGGCTCCCATCACGGCCTCACCGGCAACCTCCACGAACACCTCGATCTTCTGATGCATCAGGAACCCGACCAGCAGACGCCCGAAGCCGATGCCGCCTCGACTGCGCCAGCCGACATTCCCACCGAAATGCCGAGCCAGATCATCAACCCGCCTTCCGGTTCGCACGAGCTGGGGACGTAAGCCAGGGCCGAACACGCTTTTTCCGGACGAGTAACAAAGGACTTCGCATGAGCCGGAAAGTGTCACCTAATGGGTG
>JAHFTG010000331.1 GCA_023269455.1 Opitutaceae bacterium
GAAACTGCGCGAACAACCATGGTGCTCCGCCGTGGCCGACACCCCCGAGGCCGCCGTGCGCGAGGCGTCGCTCATCGTGCTCGCCGCCCCCGTCGAAAAAATCATCGATCTCGCCCGCCAGATCGCCCCGCATCTTCCCGCCGGCGTGATCGTCACCGATGTCGGCAGCGTCAAAGGCGAACTCTGCCGCGCCTGTCACGCCGCGCTTCCCGCCGGACGTCATTTCGTCGGCGCACACCCGATGGCCGGCAGCGAAAAAACCGGCTGGGAAAATGCCTCTGAAACTCTCTTCGATCGCCGTGTGTGCTTCGTCACCCCGATGGATGGCACGGACGCAGCGGCCACCGAAACCGTCGTGCGTTTCTGGCACGATCTGGGCAGCGAGATCACGACCGTCACGCCCGATCAGCACGACGAAATCGTCGCGCACATCAGCCATCTCCCGCAGGCGGTCGCGACAACTCTCGCCACCTTCCTCGCCGCAAAAAATCCCCAGTGGCGCAACCTCTCCGGCAACGGCCTCCGCGACACCACGCGCATCGCCGCGAGCGACGCCGCCATGTGGATCGAGATTTTCCAGCAAAACCGCGACGAGGTCCTCCGCGCCCTCCGCCAGTTTCAAGACGAACTCCAAGGCTTCCACTCCGCGCTCTCGAACAAAGACTGGCCCGAGCTCAAGACCCGCCTCGAACGTGGCAAAGCCTGGCGTGACGGCTTCCGTCCTTAGTGCAGGGCAGACGCGAGTAATTCCTGTTCTGGACTCTCAGCTTCCCTCTCTCAACTCTCAGCTTCCGCATGTCGTCTCCGCTCCCTGACGTTCTCCCGATCAAACCCTTCACGCGCCCGGTGCGCGGTGAAGTCACCTTGCCCGGCTCAAAAAGCCTCACGAACCGCGCCCTGCTGCTGGCCGCCTTGTGCGACCGCCCCGTGACGCTCACCGGCGCGCTCTTCAGTGAAGACACGCATCTCATGGGCGAGGCCTTGCGTAAACTCGGCTTCACCATCACCGCCGACGAAGCCGCCCACACCATCGAAGTCTCCGGTCAGGAAAACGGTTTCAAGAGTGATGCGCCCGTGAATATTTTTGTCGGCCTCGCCGGCACCGCCGCCCGTTTCCTCACCGCGCTCTGCGCCGCCGCGCGGCGCGGCGTCTATCGCATCGACGGCATTCCGCAGATGCGCAAACGCCCGATGAAGGGTCTAATCGACGCTCTGCGCTCGCTCGGCGCCGACATCCGCTGCACCCGCGATGAAGGCTTTTTCCCCATCGAAATTCACGCCAAGGCTTTGCGTGGTGGACGTGTGGAAATCGACGCATCCGAAAGCAGCCAGATGTTATCGGCGCTCCTAATGGTCTCACCACTGACAAAGGACATGCTGGAAATCTCTGTTAGCACTCATGTGCGCCAGCCATTTGTTCAGATGACCAAACGCCAAATGGCCGAATTTGGCTTAGGTAGCTCAAGCCCCAGCCTAAATTCCAACATCATATACGCCCCTTCTGGCTCATATAATTATTCAGGCAACTATCTGATCGAACCTGATGCAACTGCAGCCAGCTACTTCCTTGCTCTCCCTTTGGTTACTGCGGGTGAATTGTATATCCCAAAACTAAAAGGTCCCGGATTTGGTCTGCAGGGAGACACTCAGTTCATAAATGTGCTGAGACAAGTTGGGCTAATCGCCAGCCCTAGAAAAGATCCACCTGATCGCTTTGGTTGCGAAACGATCCATGGCCTCAACGTAGCTTACGACAAACCAGCTCACCGCATCGGCGTGGACCAGAACTTCAGCGAATTCTCCGACACCTTCCTCACCCTCGCGGCCATCGCACCTCTTCTCACCGGCCCCACGCGCATCACCGGCATCGCCCACTCGCGAAAACAGGAGACCGACCGCGTCGCCGGCATGGTCCGCGAACTCCGCAAGCTCGGCCAAGACGTGGACGAACACGCCGACGGTGACGGACTCACCATCACCCCCCGACCGCTCAAAGCCGACGTCGAAATCGACACCTACGGTGACCACCGTTTCGCCATGAGCTTCGGTATCCTCGGCTGCCACGATCTTCACGGCAACGGCCAGCCCTGGCTCTCCATCAAAAACCCCGCATGCTGCGCGAAGACGTTTCCCCATTTCTTCGAGCTGCTCGAATCCAAGCGTCTTGAATCCCTCAACCCCGCCGCCGCCTAACATGGCCTCCTTCCTCATTGTCGCCATCGACGGCGGTGCCGCCTCGGGCAAATCCTCCACGTCCCGCGCGCTCAGCGAGCGGTTCAACTTCCTCCACGTTGACACCGGCTCCTACTACCGCGCCATCACCGCCGAACTTCTCAGCCGCGACTTCACCGTCGCCACCCTCGCCGCCGTTCCCGCCGCCCTGCCCTCCCTCGTCTTCGGCACGCGCGTCAACGTGCGCTCAGCCCAGATGGAAATCGGCGGACGCGTTATCCCCGAGACCGAGATTCGCGGCGCCGAAGTCACCGCCGCCGTCTCCCATTTCGCGGCGGTCCCCGAGGTGCGCGCCGCGCTGCTCACCTACCAACGCGGCCAGGCCGACGTCGCCCGCGCCCACGGCTTTGGCGGACTCATCATGGAAGGCCGCGACATCGGCTCCGTGATTTTCCCCAATGCCGACCTGCGTTTTTTCCTCTTTGCCGATGTCGAGGCGCGCACCCAGCGCCGCGCGCTCGAAGGCCGCGCCGATGCCATTGCCGAACGCGACCGCCTCGATGCCACCCGCAAGACCGCGCCGCTCACGATCCCCGTCGGCGCCACCGCCATCGACAGCACGTATCTCAATCTGGAGCAGGTCGTGGATAAAATCTCCGGCTTCATCGCGGCCAAGCTCGCCTGATTTCACCTCATGAATCGTCGCTACGACCAGGCTTCGATGGATTGGCTCTACGGGATCTGCCACTACATCA
>JAHFTG010000332.1 GCA_023269455.1 Opitutaceae bacterium
AACGCGAGTCCCTGGCGGCTCGATCTTGATTGGCGGCATTGGCGGAAAGCCGCCGCGCGCGGGTTGCTCTGCGCGATCAATCCCGATGCCCACGAAACCGCCGGTCTTGCACACGTTCAGGCCGGTATCAACTCCGCCCGCAAAGGCTGGCTCACTTGGGCAAATGTGCTCAACACCCGTCCCCTGGATACCGTGAAACGCTGGTTTCATGAGCGACGGTTAGATTGATGAGAAAATTTCCTAGGGGTTAGCCCCTATTAATGTAAGGAAATTACAACAGTTCGGCGTTTTTACCTCTTTTATGCATTCTGTGTGCTATGCGTAGGGCATATGGAACTGAACTGGATGATGTTTTTACCGGCGCTCTTGCTGCTGTTTTATCCCGTGGAGTTTTTTATCCCCAAGGATATCAGGCTTAAGCAATTGCATAACATCGATTTTAGTGAGTCGGGCGCACGGCGTCGGGCTCCTTGGCATTTTCCTGCTTTGTGGACGGATGGGGTGAGGGCATGCTTAGGCGCGTTTCTTTTACGGGATGCTTGGACCCTCGAGCCGATGGCGGGGTGGTTGCATCACGTGCCCGTGATTGCCTCGGTGCTCATTTTGATCCTCTCGCTGGCTGCGCAAATGCACACGCGACGCAGCGAAGAGTATTTTTTGGGGCCGCTGACCTACATGATCGGGCTCTGGCTGGCCTTGGCACCCCTGCCTGTCGCGGTGGTCGCGGTGGCGGCAGGAGGGGTCTGCTTGGTGGCTTTTCGCTCCTTATCGGCTTTCTTTTTCTGCGGCGCAGCCACGGTGGGGATTTTTGGCTGCGTAGTTTTGCACTCCGGACCTTGGGTGGCCGTGGCGGCGGCCTTAGGACTGTTGCCCTG
The DNA here is from genome assembly GCA_023269455.1 of Opitutaceae bacterium. Lineage (GTDB taxonomy): Bacteria > Verrucomicrobiota > Verrucomicrobiia > Opitutales > Opitutaceae > Rariglobus. The sequence continues at coordinate 876 of JAHFTG010000332.1, forward strand.
CCTGTTAAGCTTCTTCTTCCGGCGTTCTCTGGCCGTGCCCATGCGAGTTGAGATCACGCACGAACGCAGCCGGGATATTCCTGCGGTGAGAACCGTGCGGATGGACGAGACGCGTGAGGTCAAAGCCTGAAGCGGACCGATGCGGAGTCCGTGAATCGCGCGACTGAGGATGGCGGCCAAGGGGAAATTTAAAAACTCAGCCCGTGTGTTCATTTTGAATTGAACTCAATGAAGCGCCTGTCATTTGCTGGAAGCTGTGTCGCGTCTTGCACCCCAATCTCGCCGATCCGTTTCTTCCGCGCCTGCGGTGTCGCCTGAAGATGGTTTGTCTGCGGGTGAGAGGGAGATCATCGCGATTTTTGTGCAGATGACACAGGCGCTGGGAATTCCTCGTTCGCTGGGCGAAATCTACGGATTGCTGTTTGCGACGCCGCAGCCGCTCGCGTTCCAGGACATCGTTGACCGCTTGAAGATGAGCAAAGGCTCTGTGAGCCAAGGGCTGCGGTTTTTGCGCACGGTGGCCGCGATCAAGCCGGTGGTGGTGACGGGGGATCGTCGGGAGTTCTTTGAGCCGGTCATCGAGCTGCGCCAGTTGGTCTCGGGCTTCCTGCGCGAGCGGCTCAATCCACAGATCGAAACCTGGGGCACGCGGGCCAAGGCGCTCAAGCCAACCGATTTCGCTCTGGAGACATTGAGCGAAGACGACCGTGAAACCCTCGATAGCCGCCTCGACAAGCTCAAGACGTGGCAGAAACGCGCGGGCTTGGTGCTTCCGATGGTTAGTAAACTTTTGGGCTAGCGTCTGGCTCCGAGTCACTAGGCGGCTGGCCTCTTCATTTTGTCGGCGAACAGTTCAATTTTTATCGCTCGGTTGCTTTCCCAAGGAAGTGACGGGGCGAAGCTCGGTTGAATCACAGGTTTGCGTCGATTCCATCCACCCATGATCCGTGTTTTTGTTTCCGGTTGTTACGACATCATCCACGCGGGGCACGTGCAGTTTTTCCGCGAGGCGCGCGCCTTGGGCGACCATCTTACGGTGTCGTTTGCCTCCAGCGACGTGCTTTGGCTGCACAAACAGCGCCGCAGTTCCCTGCCCGACGAGCACAAACAGGCGCTCATGGCGTCCTTGAAGATGGTGGACGAGGTGGTCATCGGTCGCGGATTGGATGAAGGCATCGACTTCCGCGAAGAGTTCTTGCGCATCCGTCCGCAGGTTCTGGCTGTCACCGAAGACGACAAATACGGACCCTTGAAGCGGGCGCTCTGCACCGAGGTGGGCGCCCGTTATGTGGTGCTCGACAAAACCCCGCCCGATTTCAAGCCCATCTCGACTTCCGAGATCGTGCGCACGATCCGCGCTCCGCAGGAGTCGCCGCTGCGCGTGGATTTTGCGGGCGGCTGGCTGGATGTGCCGGCGCACGCGCGGCCGGACGCCTATGTGGTCAATTGCGCGATTTCGCCGGGCGTGTCGCTTCGCTCGTGGCCTTATGAACGCAACGCCGGTCTCGGCGGCAGCGGCGCCTGGGCTCTGCTCAACGGGCACCCGGGAGTCGATGCCGAGCTTGGCTTGGGCGTGGGCTGGCAGGACCCGGCGGTGATCACCGAGAGCGGTCTGTGCGTGTGGCGCAGCGGCAAACGCCCCGAGCTGGAAGTAAAGGTGGACGGACAATTTTTAAAAGGCCGCATGGCCCTCTATTGGACGGGTACTTCGCACGACACGCCCGGCATGGTCGGACAGCAACGCGATTACGACGCCATCGCGACAGCCAGCCGGACGGCGCGCGATGCCGTGTGGGCGCAGAGCCTGGAGGGGCTGGCGAACGCCGTGGGGCAGTCCTATGCCGTGCAGCGCTCCGAAGGCATGGCCCCTTTGCCGGGCGACCCGAAGTTCGGAAAGCCGGAAGCCGGATTGCCGGTTCAACCGTTCGCTTGGAAATACTGCGGAGGCGGTTTTGGCGGTTATGCGGTTTATCTGTGCAAGACGCAGGCGGATCGCGACCGGTTGTGCACCCTGCCGGATTTCCGTCCGATCGAACCCTTCGTCC
>JAHFTG010000333.1 GCA_023269455.1 Opitutaceae bacterium
CCGCACACGAACCAGAGCCCTCGACACAAACGGCCAACGAACGCTTGGAATCGGCTTTCGAAGAAATGCAGTCAGCCCTCAAGCAAGACCTCCTTGATCTTGTCCGTAAGATGGACCCTTACGCCTTCGAACAGCTTGTGGTCGATCTGCTCGTAGCGATGGGCTACGGCGGCACCCGTGCTGAGGCTGCCCAAGTCACTCAGCGCAGCGGTGACGAAGGCATAGACGGTGTCATCAAAGAAGACCGACTCGGCCTAGAAACGATCTATCTGCAAGCCAAGCGCTGGCAGAACGCGGTTGGCCGCAAGGAACTCCAAGCATTCGTAGGCGCGCTCGCCGGCCAGGGTGCCAGCAAGGGTGTATTCATCACTTCCGGCGAGTTCGCCAACACCGCCAGCGAGTATGTCGAAAAGATCAGCCAAAAAGGTCAGAAAGTCGTCTTGATTGACGGAGACCGCATGGCCGGCCTGATGATCGAGCACGGTGTCGGTGTCTCACCTATCAAAACCTACGCCCTCAAACGGGTGGACAGTGATTACTTCGAATCGGAGTAATCGATGACCGCTTCGTAAAGGCGCATCACTACCAATCACGGTCCGTCATCTGGAACTATGCTCGCCGCCTCAAGCTTCACCCTGCAACAAACCTTCTCGCGGCGGGTGGTGAAGATCCGGGAGCTGAAAGTCGCCCGCTTCACCACTCCCACTCTGGCTCGCCGCCGCGGACGCCAGCCGTCAACCTCCGCGCTATGATCACCGTCGAATCCCTCGCAGACCTCGCGCTCCTTCGCGAATCGGTGGACCTCGAATGCAAGCTCGCCCTTGGTCGCGACCTGCAAGGCGCGATCCCCGAGGATTTCTGGCCCACCTACAGCGCCTTCGCCAACACCGAGGGCGGCGTGATCGTGCTCGGCATCCGCGAAAAAGCCGACGGCTTCCACGTCGAGGGCCTGCCCAACATCGCCAAGCTCCGGCAGGATCTTTTCAACACGCTCAACAACCGCCAGAAGGTCAGCGTCAACCTGATCACCGACGCCGAGGTAGCCGAGGTCGTCCTTGATGAACGCGTCGTGCTGGTGGTCCAGGTTCCCCGGGCCACCCGCGCGCAACGGCCCGTCTATCTTACAACCAATCCTCTCGCCGGCCACACCTACCGTCGGCTCAACGAGGGCGACCGCCCGCTGCCCGACATTGAGGTCAAGCGCATGCTCGCCGAGCAGGTCGAAGACAGCCGCGACGACCGCATCCTGCCCGGTTACGATTTCAGCGACATCGCACTGGAGACCTTCAGCGCCTACCGGCAGATTTTCGCCACCCGCGATCCCGGCCACCCGTGGGCAGGTTTGGAAAACATGGAATTCCTCCGTCGGATCGGCGGCTGGCGTCGTGATCGTGACACCGACAAAAGCGGCCTCACCATCGCCGGTCTGCTCATGTTTGGCGGCATGGTATCCATCCAAGAAGAGTTTCCCCACTACATGCTCGATTATCAGGAGCGCCCCGAGGCCCGGACCGAGAGCCGCTGGATCGACCGCATCACCCTCGACGGAAAATGGTCGGGCAATCTCTACGACTTTTACCGCAAGGTTTACCTCAAGCTCACCGCCGACCTGAAGGTGCCCTTCCGTCTGGAGCAAGGAGAGCGCAAGGAAGACACCCCGGTGCACGAAGCCCTGCGCGAAGCCTTGGCAAACGTCATCGTGCATGCGGACTACACCGACCGGGCCTCCGTGCTCGTGGTCAAGCGGCCGGACATGTTCGGCTTCCGCAACCCCGGCCTCATGCGCATCCCTGTGGAAGTGGCGCTCAAGGGTGGCGAGGCGGATTGCCGCAACCGAACCCTGCATAAAATGTTTCGCCTCGTCGGCGTCGGTGAACAGGCAGGCTCCGGCATCCCCAAAATCCTGAACGGCTGGCGCACCCAACACTGGAACCCGCCCAAGCTCTACGATACGTCCGTCCCTTATAACCAGACCTTGTTGGAGTTGCGCATGATCGACCTCTTCCCGGAGTGGGCGATGGAGGGGTTGCGCGGCCTGTTTGGCGATCGTTTTGACCGCCTCACCCACGTCGAACGTGTAGCCCTGGCCTTGGCCGTCTGCGAAGGCACGGTCACCCACGCCCGCCTGCGGGCAGTCAGCACGGAGCACCCGGTCGATCTGTCAAAAACGCTGCAACATCTTGTTCAGGAAGGCTTCCTTACCTCCACCGGAGGGCGGGGGGCCGTTTACCACTTGCCGGGCATGTCGTTGCCCACGCCCGAAGATGTGTTCGGACCACCTCCCCCCATCCCGGTCGCCAGCTCCGAACATTTGGTCCCTAGCTCCGAACATTTGGCCCCTAGCTCCGAACATTTGGCCCTTAGCTCCGAACCCTCAGAGGCCACTTTGAACTCCCTGCCGAGCAAGCGGGATGGCGATGGTTGCCTGCTGGCCGATATGCTTCCTCTTCCGATTATTGATGACCTGGAGAAATTAAATCCTGTCTTCCGCCGAGAACTTGAATCGTTGGCCTCGCTTCCTCGGACTAAAAAGGCGCTCGGAAGGGATCAATTGATAGAAGTCATGCTCAAACTGTGTGCTCGAAACTTCATCACCCTGCGCTGCTTGGCGGTCCTCGTTGCACGCAGCCCCGAAAGCCTGCGCATCCATTACCTGAGCGGCTTGGTAAAAGAGAAAAGGCTCACACTCGCCTTTCCCACGACCCCGAACCACGAGCGGCAAGCTTACTGCGCGGCGTCAGCATTTGAGGACCTGAATTCATGACCACCAATTCCATCATCTCCAAAGTCTGGGGTTTCTGCATCACGCTGCGTGACGACGGCGTCGGCTATGGCGACTAACCGAGAACCCGCCGCCCAAGCCGCCAGCCGCCGCCGGCTCGACGCCCTCTTCACGTCCCTCCTCCACCGCGCCTT
>JAHFTG010000072.1 GCA_023269455.1 Opitutaceae bacterium
CGATGGGGAGGAATAGCGATGGCATAAGGATTGGATGAAGTCGAGCGACGCGCCTCGGTTGAGGGAGGGGCTTACAGGGAGAAACGGAATCGACGCCAAAACCCCGCCAATTTTTTAAATTTCCACTTTCCCCGCAGCCAAGGGCGGGACCGTGGCCCCGAAAATCGGCCATTGCCCACGTGAATCATTCGTTGGCAACGCCTGTTGAAACTTCCCTGGGCGTTAGTTCGCCGGTGGGGGCACCGGAGAAACCTTGTCGATCAGGGTGGTCGCCTCGCGGAGCAGGATGCGGGCGTTGATCCAGTCGAACCAGATCCCCTGTTGCTCATTGCCTCCGTTAAGCGGGGTTCGGAACCAAGCGTCGATCAGTTCGCGCGCTTGCTTCAATCCCGCCCGGACATCGTCTTCCCGGTGCAGGTGATGGCTCGCCATCGCGAAAATCAGCCGGCTGGAGGCGAATCGGGCCGCGTTGTAATTGGGATAATCCTCGCAGTGCTGAACCCAGACGAGCGCCTGCTCGTCTCGGCCTTGCCGATATTCAAACAAAGCGAGGGCGAACGATCTCCACGCCGACATGTATGGGTTGCTGTCGGTCTTAGGGTCGGTGCCTTCCAACGTGGCGGCCGCGACGGACGCGAGTGGAGCCAGCATGCGGAGGGTTTTGGCGTCGGACGGCATTAAAAGGCTGGCCTTGATGGTGTGCTCCGCGGCGACGGGGTTGGCACTCAACGCAAAGCGGGCGATGGCCATTTGGCGGAACTGTTCATAAGCGTTCCGGTCACCGGCTTCGCAAAGCGCCGCGCCAGCCATGAGGAGTTGGCGTGAAACATCATCGGTGTCGGCGGAGTCCACCTGGGTGATTGCCTTGGCCATTCCGGCGAAGCGTTTTGCTGCTAGATCCCATCGACTGGCCTGGAAGTGCCACCACCCCAGCGTGCGCAGGACTCCGGCGGCTTCCAGCGAGGGCGGGATGAGATCGAGGGGGATTTCCGCGATCAGTGCGTCGGCGGTGGCGACGTCGCCGTGGTTGATGAGGACCGCGGCTTGGGCGAGTTTCTCACGGGCTTCAGCATGCTGCCGAAGGGAGAGTTCTACGGCGCGGGATTGTTCGGCCTCGGCACGCAGGCGGGCTTGTTCCCGGTGCGCTTCACGCTCCTGGTAATAGAGCCGCGTAGAGACGACCAAGCCTGCCACGAGGATTGCAACGAAGAGGGTGCCGACGATGAAGAGCTGACGGTTGCGACGAACCAGCTTTCGGAGGTGATAAAAACGTGAGGGCGGATGGGCGGCGACCGGCTCGTGGTCCCGATACCGGCGGACGTCGCGGGCCAGGCCGTTGGCGGTTTCATAACGGTGCTGACGCTCTTTTTTTAGAGTGCGCAGGACAATCCAATCGAGATCACCGTGCAGGGCCGTGACCAAGGCCCGGGGTTTGACACCGCGTTGCTCGGCGAGGCGCGCGAGTTCATCGGGAGCAAGCGAGGCGACGTAAACCGAGGGTGGGGTGGCCGGCGGGCGCTCCCGGATGGCGCGACACAGTTCTTCGGGGGTGGACTGGGCCGCCTGCTTGGAAGGAAAGGGCGTGCGGCCGGTCAGTAATTCGTAGAGCAGCACGCCCAGACCGTAGATGTCGCTCCGGGTATCCACGTTGCGGTCATCCGGCTCCGCCTGTTCGGGGCTCATGTAGTCGGGCGTGCCGATAAAGCGGACGCGGGCGGGAGCCTCGGTGTTTGCGGGCAGGGTTTCCTTGATCGATTTGGAAATGCCAAAGTCGATCACCTTGGGCACCGGGAACCCGTCATGAAGCGCGATGAGGATGTTCGACGGTTTGATATCGCGGTGAATGACGCCTTTTTGATGGGCGTGTTGGATCGCGTTGCAGACTTGGACGAACAGGTCGAGGCGCCGGTTAACGTTGAGCCGGTGTTCGTTGCAATAATCGGTGATCTTGGTGCCGCGCACCCTTTCCATGACGAAGTAGGGACGGCCGGTGGCGGTCGCGCCGGCATCGAGCACGCGGGCGATATTCGGGTGGTCCATCCACGCCATCGCCTGCTGTTCCATCATGAAACGGGCGATGATGGCTTGGGTGCCGATGCCCATGCGGATGATCTTGAGGGCGACCTCCCGCTGCACGGGTTCCTGTTGCTCGGCCAAGTAAACCACTCCGCAGCCGCCTTCGCCGAGACGTTGCACGAGCTTGTAGCGTCCGATGTGCATGTTGGTCTCCGACAGCGCCCCGTCATCGGCCTCGCCGACCTGGCCGTCCGGCGGCGTGGATTCGGGCTCGCGTTGCGGGCGAAGGGAGAGAAACGCCTCGGCCGATTCCTGCGAGGAGAGCAATTTTTCCAGGCGGATTCGTAGGGCGGTGTCCTTGCCGCAGAAACGATCCAGAAAGGCGCGGCGCTCGTCCGGATCGGTCAGGTCCAGCGCGGCTTCGAACAACGCCTGCTCGTGCTGTTTTTCGGGGCTCATGCGCCCGGCGGCGTCGGGTCGCAGCCGTCTTGGATGAGTTGATAGAGGCAGCCCTTGGCGTAGGCCCATCGGCGTTCCAGCGTGCGATCACTGAGATCGAGCATGCGGGCGACTTCCTGATTGGTGAAGCCGCCGAAAAATTTCAGGGTGATGAGCTGCGCGCTGTCGGGGTCTTCCGTTTCGAGACGCGTCAGCGCGTTGTTCACCAGGAGAATGCGGTCGTCGGTCGTCGCGATGGCCAGGTCCATGTCGTCGATGTTCACCCGTTTCGGGTGGTTGCCGCGCTTGAGGCTGGCCTTTTTGCGGGACAGATCGACGAGGATGTGGCGCATGGCCTGGGCGGCGGCGCGGAAGAAGTGTTCGCGGTTGTTCCAGGTGCGGTCTCCTTGGTTCAGCAACCGGAGCCACGCCTCATGAACCAAGGCGGTGGCTTGCACCGTTTGGCTGTTGGCGTTGCTGCCCAGCCGCGCCGCCGCGAGGTGGCGCAGTTCGTCGTAAACGAGCGGCAGCAATTCTTCGGCGGCCCGGCCTTCGTTGCGCTCCACGGCTTCGAGAAGGAGGGTGATTTCACTCATGGGGGACGGTCGGCGGGGCAGCGAGCAAGAGGGGTATGCCGCCCACTCTGCTCGCTGCACACGGGCAGGCCGAGGATTTTTTCACATTTCCCCCGCCCCTCATCTCGTCCGTGCCGATCCGGTCCGCACGGAGATGGACTTTCCCAATGTCCAAGAACTGCGGGCGTCGGAGTTACTTGAGGCTGATCTTGAAGACCACGGCGGCGTCGGAGGCGGGCGGCAACCTCGGCCAACTCGCCGGCGGGAAGACTGCGCAAGAGGGCCGACGGGGTGGGCGGCTCCACCTCGCGCAACGTCCGGCGGAGTTCGTCGAGGCCAGAGTCGATGAGTTTTTTCGAGTCAAAAGGCGGCCGGCCGGTGAGCAGCTCGTAGAGCAGCACGCCGAGACTGTAGATGTCGGCTCGCGTATCCACATCGGCACGACCGAGTTCGGCTTGCTCGGGACTCATGTAGGCGGGCGTGCCGATGAATTGATCCGGCCCTAGGGTGACGCTCGGTTCGCCGGAGTCGTGGCCCGAGACCGCCTTGGCTACGCCGAAGTCGATGACCTTGGGCGTGGCGACGCCGTCGTCTTGAAGTGCCACAAGCACGTTCGAGGGTTTGAGGTCGCGGTGGAGGATGCCCTTCTGGTGCGCGTGTTGCACCGCGAGGCAGACGTGGATGAACAACTTCAGGCGTTCGTGCACCGGGAGGCGTCGGGCGTCGCAAAAGGTGGTGATGTGTTCACACGTGACCAGTTCCATGGCGAAGAACGGCCGACCCGCGTCGGTCGCGCCCGCGTCGAACACGCGCGCGATGTGCGGGTGGTTCATCATCGCCAGCGCCTGCCGTTCCAGCGCGAACCGGGCGATCACGCGTTCGGTGTCCATGCCGAGGCGGATGATTTTTAACGCCACTTGCCGGCGCACGGGCTCTTCTTGCTCGGCGAGGTAAACGACGCCGCAACCGCCTTCGCCCAGGCGGCGGACGATGCGGTAGCGGCCGATGCGCACGGGGTCCGCGCCTGCGGTCGGCGCGTTGGCTTCCTCGGGTTGGGGAGGTGCCGGAGCCTCCGGGGGCTGGGGCACCGGTGGCACAAAGGCGAAAAAAGCCTCGGCCTGGATGTGCGCGGCGACAAGTGCACCGAGACGCGCGCGCATGGCGGGATCAGCGGCGCAGGTTTTATCCAGGAAGGCTTCGCGCAGCGCCGGGTCGGGTACCTTTGGTCGTGGCCGACTGCACAGTTGACGAGATGGGCTTTGGTGGCGAACCCTCGCGAACGGCTGCTAGGGATGCTCGTTTAACCCGATGGACGAGGGGAGGGGAGGCTGGCTTGGGTGAGAACTTTAAAAGTGGCCCAGACAAAATATTGGGGTCGCAAAAAAGCCCCAAAAACTTATGAAAGTCTTTGGGGCCAAAGTGGCTGCCCGGGTAGGGGTCGAACCTACGACCAAGTGATTAACAGTCACCTGCTCTGCCACTGAGCTACCAGGCAATAAACCTCTCGCGAGGAGGGTTGGAAAAACAGCGTTGGGGTGGGGGTTGTCAACGCTCGTTTTGGGCCTTTCCGCAGATTTTCAAAGTTTTGGTTGCCTTCGCCCCGTGCGATTCTATCTCTTCGGACCCTTTTCTATTACGCCTGCCTTCAATTCCGGAGGAACAGGGGGAACGAATCTATGAGCACTACACAACTGATCCTCAACGTCACGACCCGCGCACAGACGGGTCGCAGCGCCTCCCGCCGCGTGCGCAAGGCCAACCAGATCCCCGCGATCCTCTACGGAAAGCACACCAACCCGGAGACGCTCGCCATCGACGCCCCCGAGTTCGTCCGCCTCCTGAAGTCCGTCGCCGGTCGCGCGCTCCTCATCGAGCTCAACCGCAAGGACAACACCTCCAAGGCCTTGTCCTTCGTGCAGGAAATCCAGCGCGATCCCATCACCGACAAATTTCTCCACGTCGATCTTCAAGAAGTGAAGGCCGATGAGAAGCTCGAGATCAACGTCCCCGTTTCCATCGTGGGCGAGGCGTTCGGCGTCAAGAAGCAGAGCGGCGTGCTTGAAGTCGCCATGCACGCCCTTCGCGTTCGCTGCTTCCCGAGAGATCTTCCTCCGGTCATCGCCGTCGATGTCACCGAGCTGAAGGTCGGCGAGGCGCTGAAGGTCGGCACGCTTACACCCATTAAGGGCGTCGAGTTCCTTGATCTCAAGGGCCAGCCTGTCGTCTCTATCGTCGAGCCCGTCGGCGAAATCGCCGCCGCCACGCCTGCCGCTGGTGCCGCCGCCGCTGCTCCTGCCGCCGGTGCCGCCGCTCCTGCTGCTGGTGCCGCCGCCGCTCCCGCGGCCGCTGCTCCCGCTGCCGGTGCCAAACCCGCTGCCGGCGCCAAGCCCGCTGCTGCTCCCGCCAAGAAGTAAGGTTTTCCGCCACGGCCCGTCGCTTGACCGCGACGGGCCGGGGCGATTGTTCTTTGAGTCATGTCCATCTCGCTCGTTGCCGGTCTCGGCAACCCGGGCCGCGATTACGACCACACCCGCCACAACGTGGGTTTCGTCGTCGTCGAGGCGATCACCCGTCAGCTCGGCCTTGCGTGGCAAACGCAACGGTCGTTCGAGGCGATGGTCGCCCGTTGGGATCCGGAACCAGGTCGCACCATCCTGTTCGCCAAGCCGCTCACGTTCATGAACGAAAGCGGCCGGGCGCTGCAGGCGATGACCGGGTTCTACAAGATCCCGGCCACCTCGGTGATCGCCGTCTATGATGATCTCACGATCAACCTCGGTCTCGTGAAAGTCACCGTGACCGGCAGCGCAGGAGGCCACAACGGTGTCGCCAGCCTCATCGAGCGATTCGGCGGCGGATTCATCCGCTACCGCATCGGCATCGGTCCCAAAGACCCGCCGCAGATGGACCTCAAGGACTTCGTCCTCGGCAAATTTACTTCTGATCAACAACACCTCCTCGACCAAAATTTAGAACGCTATGTGACCGGCCTCCGCCTCGTGATCGAACACGGGGCCGACCGGGCCATGAACCAACTCAACCGCAGAGACTCCCAATGAGCACCACTACCAAACGCAACTACCGCGCCACCTTCATCCTCGATAACCGCGGCAAGGAAGACACCATCGACCAGATCATCGACGGCGTTAAGAAAGACATCATCGCCGTGGACGGCGAAGTGTCCTCCGTCGAGACCCTTGGCCGCAAGGATTTCGCCCGCGTCACCGACCGCAACCTCCCCGGCGCCACCTACGTGCAGGTCGCCTTCTCCGCTCCCGCGCAGGGCCCCGCCCAGCTCAAGGAACGCCTCCGCCTCAACAGCACCGTTTACCGCACCTTCCTCCAGTCTGCCTAAGTTCGGGCGAACAACGCTCCCATGGCCTCCCTCAACAAAGTAATGCTTATCGGCAACCTGACGCGTGATCCCGAACTCCGGGTCACGCCGAAAGGGACGGCCATCTGCCAGTTCGGCCTCGCGGTGAACCGCACCTTCAAGGACGAATCCGGCGCGACCCGCGATGAGACGACCTTTGTTGATATCGAAGCCTGGGGCAAACAGGGCGAGACCATCGCCAAATACGTCACCAAGGGCCGTCCGCTCTTCGTCGAAGGCCGCCTCAAACTGGACTCGTGGGACGACAAAACCACCGGCCAGAAGCGCAGCAAGATGAAGATCGTCCTCGAGAACTTCCAGTTCCTCGGCGGACGTGAAGGCGGCGAAGGTGGCGGCGCTCCCGGTGCCGCCCCCCGCGCTGCGGCTCCCGGTGGCGGAGACGAAGGCATCGACCAGACGGTCGAGCGCCACACGCCTCCTCCCCGGACCGGCGCCAAGCCCGTCGTCCCTCCGCAGGACAACATCGACGAAGACGTTCCGTTCTAAAACGCGTTTCCCGCACCTCTCTTAAACACAACACTCAATACACACCCATCATGGCCCACCACGAAGTTCTCCTTATCAAGCCCGTTGACGGTCTTGGCGCCGAAGGCGACCAGGTCAAAGTCCGCGCCGGCTACGCCCGCAACTATCTCCTCCCGCAGAAATTCGCGGTCGCTCTCACCCAGTCGAACCGCAAGCAGGTCGAGGCGCTCAAGAAGCGCCGCACCTCCCGCGAGTCTGAAGAGCTCGCCGGCGCGCAGGCGCTCGCTGCCCAGATCGCCAAGGTCTCCCTCGCTTTCGCGGTGAAGACCGGCGAAGGCGGCAAGCTGTTCGGCGCGATCACCTCCGCCGACCTCCACCAGAAGCTCACCGAAGGCGGCGTCGTCATCGACAAGAAGAAGATCCACCTCCACACCCCGATCAAGACCCTCGGCAAGCACGAGGTTAAGATCAAGCTGCACCCCGAAGTCTCGGTTGAGGTCTCCTTCGACGTCGTGTCGGAGAACCCCATCGTCGAAGCCGGTGCGACCGAAGCCGCTCCCAAGGTCATCGACCCTTACGCCGAGCACACGAAGATGGCTCAGAACGCCGCCCGCGCCGCCGAGAAGGCCGCCAAGCGCAACCGCAAGTAAGCCCGCGACCGGGTTTGATCCGGTTGCTGTGACTAAGCCGCAGTCGTAAAGACTGTGGCTTTTTCGTGCCCTGCGCTCGCGCGTGAAATCGAATAAAACAGCCCGTGAGCAACGCGTGAAAAAGTTTCCGCACACCGGCGTTGCTTATCCCGTTCCAGCGTGTTGCCTCGTGCCCTCTGTTCATGGCTGACGACGCGCAAAAATCTTCCCGCCGCCCGCGTGCATCGACCGACTCCGCCGGTTCCATGCCGACCGCCATCGGCCGCACGCCGCCACACAGTATCGAGGCCGAAGAGTATCTATTGTCCTGCTGTTTCCTCGACGGTGCCGATGTCGTCGCCCGCTGCCTTGAGGGCAAGCTGAGTGCCCCCGCATTTTATTTTCCGGCCAACCGCGTCATCTTTGAAAAGCTCGTCGAGCTCTACAACAAAGGCACCGCGATCGACCTCGCGATTCTCGCCGAGGAACTGAAGACCAGCCGTCAACTCGACGAGATCGGCGGCTACGCCTACCTCACACAGATCAGCGGCCGCATCCCTACGACCGCGCAGGCTACCTATTTCATCGAAAAAGTCCGCGAGCTTCATCTCCTCCGCGAACTCATCAAGGTTGCGACCGGCGCGGTGGAGAGCTGCTACAACTACGACGGCGGACTCGAAGAGTTCGTGGACAAGGTGGAGCAGGATATCTTCAAGGTTACCCAGGACCGCGTCTCTGACGGTGCCGTCCAGATGAAAGGCCCGACCAACGAAGCCATGGCCGTCATCACGAAAATGATGATGAAAAAGGGTGAACTCACGGGAGTTTCCTCAGGCTTCAAGGATCTCGATTCCTTCACCTACGGCTTTCAGAAACAGGAAATGATCGTGCTCGCGGCCCGTCCTTCGATGGGCAAGACCTCGCTCGCGTTGAACTTTGCCGAGGCGGCGGCATTTCCCAAGCGAGGCGAAGGCGTGCCCACGCTCATCTTCTCGTTGGAAATGGGTTCCTCGCAGCTCGCGCTGCGTATGTTGTGCGCCCGCGCCCGCGTGAACATGAAACTCTTGCGTGACGGCCTGCTCTCCAAGAACGGCGCCGAGCAACAGGAACTGCTCAAGGCCGCCGACGATTTTTCCAAGGCTCCCATCTACATCGACGATTCCAGTCACCTCACGATCATGGAGCTGCGCGCCAAGGCCCGCCGCCTTCAGGCTCGCACCAAACTCGGCTTGATCGTGGTGGACTACCTCCAGCTCCTCGCGCCGACCGACTCGAAAACCCCGCGCGAACAGCAGGTCGCCGAAATCTCCCGCGGACTAAAGGCGCTTGCCAAGGAACTTGACGTGCCGGTGATTGTATTAAGTCAGCTCAACCGCTCCGCCGAAAAAGAAAACCGCACACCCAAACTTTCCGACCTTCGCGAATCCGGCTCCATCGAGCAGGACGCCGACGTCGTTCTCATGCTCGCCCGGCCCAAAGATGCCGACGAGAAATTCCAAGTAGCCGCCGACTCCGCCGAGTTAATCGTTGCCAAGCAACGAAACGGACCGGTAGGAGAATTGAAACTTACGTTCCTTCGAGACATCACACGCTTTGAAAACTACACCCAGTAACCCCTTTTCGGGGGTGATCCGCCTCTTTTTCGTTTTTGTTCTGCTCGTCTCGGCGGGTGCGCGCGTGTGGGCCCAGGCCCAGCCCGATACGGCGGCTGCGTCGGCCCCGTCACCGTATAAGGTGGGCACTGTGACCATGAAGTTCGTCGGTCCTGCCAACATCAATGAGCAGATCGTGCGCGCCAACATGCAGCTGCGTGAAGGCATCGATCTGGACGAC
>JAHFTG010000073.1 GCA_023269455.1 Opitutaceae bacterium
GAGGCGCTAGCATTCCTCGCTCAATTGCAGAAAGATAAATTGCTGCGAATCGCCTGAACCGGGCGATCAAGGGCCCGGCGGGGCGTGGTTGACTAGATTTTCCAGAGGTAAATCTGCGAAGTTTTGCTGAGGCCGACGCGGATGATCTCGGTTTTTTCAGGAGGCCATCCAGGGAAAATATAGTCGTGCGAGACGATGCGCAGGCCAGGCCTCGCCTCGCGTCGCAGTTGTTCATGAATGCGCGGATGAAACTCCGGCATAAGATACAGGCAAAGCACGGTGGTTTCCGTGAGGTTTGCCTCGAAAATGTCGCCGCAAACAAAGGTCGCGCGTTCGCTGACGCCGGCTTCGGCCGCAAGGGCCTCGGCTTCGGCAATACGCACCGGGTCCAGATCGATGCCGACGCCGCGGGCTTGGAAGTCTTTCACGGCCTTTATGACAAAACGGCCGTCGCCGCAGCCAAGGTCATAGACGACGTCGCGGGGGCCAATATCGGCGAGCGCCAGCATGCGGTCCATGACTCGCGGCGGGGTGGACAAATAGGGGACGTTGAAGCCGGGGGATTTGACGTCGTCCGTTGCGGTGCCGGTGTCGACGGGGGCTTTTTTCTGCGGCCGAAATCGCGCGGATAGAAATGGCGGCAGGGGGCGTTGCAGCGCGTGGTGGCTGTCTTCCACGGCGGATAAGAGCTGCTCTTCCAGGCCGAAGGCTCGGGCTTCGATCATCAGGCTTTCGTTCATTTCGGCGCGCAGCGCTTTGGTCAGGCCGGCGATTTTCCAAGCCTGCAACAACTGATCATGTTGGTGGTCGCCGTTTTTCTCCACGTGTTGCAGCAGCCAGTGCTCAGGGGTGAGACGTCGGAACGTGCGCCCTCCGAGCATGAAGGTGCCGGGATGGGACCAGAGGCGACTGGCGGCGGGGTGCTTGCCCAAGCCGCGATTAAGGATGACCGGGGTTTGTCCTACGTGAATGAGTTGTTCGGGGTTGGCCTTGGTGGGATGGAGCGCGGCCTCCAGCAGTGCTTCCGTGCGGGTCTGCATTTCCACGGGGACGAGATAATGGATGGTCGGTGCGAGTTCCACCCAGTTGGCGTGACCGTAGAGGCAGTAGGCCGCAGTCCATGAATCGACCGGGATCGCCGGAATCGCGTGTTGGTCGAACAGGTCTTGCAGTTGGCAAATCTCGCGAGCGCGAGCGAGGGAGCGCAGTTGGTTGACCTCGTGGAACGCGCGCAACTGGGCGAAGATCGGCTCAGGGCAAAATGCGGCCAGGGACGAAAATTTTAATGCCTCGTGGAGGAGGAGAAGCACGCCGTGCTGACGACCGAGCCAGAGGAGATGCGTCCAGTTGATCCGGGGCAGTAGAGCGGTGATGTCTTCCGCGACAGTGCCACCGTGCGAGGAGAACTGCGTGGCGAGACGCATCACGGTCATTTCGGTGGCGAAGTCGGTCATGGCGAGGACGGGGATGACAGCATTTATCCCTGCGCACGCAAGGATAGGGAAGCAGAAGAAGGAGTGTTTCGTGAAGGGTTAAAAGTTCCCGTTGGTTTTTCCGGTCGCGTTTTTTGCGGTGTGCAATCTCTTCAGGCGATGAACCGTTTTGGGATCAATCGTCTCATTCTTTGGCTTTCGCTTGCGGGTATGATTCTCACCCTCCACCTGTGGGTGCAGAAGGCGCGGGGGTTTGACCAGGGTTGTCTCGGGCTGAACACCCATCCATCGGCACGGTATGGCGGCGGTGGGTGCAACGACGCCGATTTGCAAGCGGCGAGTCATCTGTTCGGGGTGTCAAACGCGGCTTGGGGTTACGCTTTCTATTTCGGACTGGCATTGCTCGCGTTTGCCAAGCTTTTGGCTTCGCCGAAGGCGGCGCGGCGGCTGCACGCGGCGGGAGAAATCGGGGTCGGATTAGCGCTTATTTATTCGGGGTATTTGGTCTATCAAATGGGCTTCGTCTCGCATGCGTGGTGCGCGCTGTGCGCGACCTCTGCGGTGATGGTGGCCGCGCTCTTCGCGTTGCATTTGGGGTTGCGGCTCAAGGGTGAAATTTTGCCAGTGATGGGGGAGGTGCGCACACAGGAATTCCGCTGGGCAGTGGGCGCCATTTTCGGAACGATGGGGGTGATCGTGGGCGTGTTGCTTTTTGTGGATCGGTTGGGCACGCGGCCTCTAGACCAAGGAAGCACCGAGAAGGAGGTGCAACGCATCGTAGGGCGTTCGCTTTCGCTGTTTATTGATGCGCAAAAACTGGGGGAGATGCGGGCGTGCCGCTTCGACTGGCAGGCCCCCGCGCTTGATTTGAAGAAGTTCATCGGGCCGGACACGCCGTTTTTGGGGAAACCGGACGGCATATCGGTGATCGTTTTTTTCGATCCGAATTGCCCGCACTGCAAGGAATACGAGGCGGAGTATTTGCAGGCGGCCGAGCGTTTCAAGGATCGTGCGCGGTTCACGATGCTGCCCCGGTTGCTGTGGGATGAGTCGCTGCCGCAGGCGGAGGCTTTGAAACTGGCCGCCGCCGGTGGAAAATACTTTGAGGTGTGGCACGCGATGTTCGCCCGGCAACCGGGGCCGCGACGGGGGATGACGACCCAGCAAATCGGGGAGCTTTTTAAGGAATTAAGGCTGGATACCGCCGATCTGGAGAAGCGCCTGGCGGCTGCGCGCGGGGACGTGCTGGCCATGCGCGACGCGGCCAGGGCGGCCGGCGTAAATGAGGTGCCGGCGGTGTTCGTCGATGGGCAGCCGGTTTGGACGGAGAACACCACGCCCGATTGCCTTGGCACTCTGCTCGACCGGATCAACTCCGGGCTCGTGACACCGCGCCGCCCAGGGAGCGCACATTGAGGCGCGGCTCGGCACTCACTTTCCTGGCCAGTGGATTGCGGCGAGCGTGCATTTCCCCGGCGAGAAGGATGCTGATTTTGGGCGATGCATCAGCCGGTGGCTTCGGTGTGACTGACCAACGGACGGGCGGAGACATCATCTGTCACCCAACGGGGAAGCTGGGCTTGGAGCCGGAGCCATTTGTCTGGTGCGTCGGTGCGGAGAATTTCATAGGCACGCTCCAGGACATCGATTTTTTTTAACTGCGGTGCATCCGGCTTTGCCCCGAGGATTCGGTAGCGATAGAGCTTTGCGTCGATGTTGGCGACGGCCTTTACACGCTGGTCTTCTGTCGGTTTTAAACCGGCGGAAACCGCGATACGATCCACATAGGCCGCAGGATTGTTGATCGCCTGATGGTAATCGATGCATATGGGCGCCGCGCGAAGGAAATCAGGCCCCGTGACCCAGTGAGCGAGAAAGCCGTAGTCGATCAGGCGCTCGCGAACCGATCCGATGAAATCCAGCGATAGTTTCGCCAGTTTCTCGGGAGTGTGGAGAAAGACTTTTTGAGAGCCAATGGACTCCGCAGGTGAGCGGATGGGGAGTAGCAGGACGACATCGGGTTGCTGCAACGTGTTCAGCTCTTCCTTGATCCGTCGCGAGACCAGTCCTTGCAGGGCCACTTTGACGGCGCGACCGTCGAGCAACGCAGGATTTTCGATCAGCGTCGGTGCACGGAGGCCGCGTTGGAGCACGTCGATGTTTTCATAATAACCCATCGGGTTTGCCTCTGGAGGAAGATCGGGCCGGGCGAATTCGCCCAAGACATCCGCCCCGAGGAGCTTGAGCGTTTGCATGAGCAACGACGACCCCGTGCGGGGATGCGTGAGAACGATGATGCTGTTGATAAGACTGGGCATGGGGGATGTAGTGAGGGGGTTACCGGTGCTTTCGTTCTATTGCCAGCCCCATGACTTCGGCCCGATTGAGCACAGCATGACAAAAGTTTTCGGGGATATAAACGATGTCGCCCGCTTCCTGAATGCAGTGATAGACGGGGCTGATTTTTTCGCGAAGTATCGGCAGCTCTTTCTCAAACCAGTCACGGACATGGCTGCCAGGGCCATATTGGCGGTGATAGTGTTGCATCATGACATAACCTCGGGGCGCCTTGTCGGGGTCGGCATCGTAGATAACCCATTCTTTGGTGCCGGAATGAAGGAGGTTGAACGCATCTCCATGCATGTGGGGCAGGGTGCCGCCGGCTTCGGAGGAGTGGAAAAAGAAAAACCGGGAGATGTCCCGTTCCGAAAAAAATGCATTGGGTATTTCGATGTCGGCAAGAAATCTTGGCTGTAAGCCCGGGGTAAACTACTCGAGGGTGAGCGTGCTTTGATCGGGTGATCTGTGGGCGAAATAGTTCTTGAGGGTGGTTCTCTCCTTTGCCGCGGCGGGGCGCGAGTCGCGAACAACGGCGCACTCATAATCGCCGGATATGGACGTGAGGTAATCCTTGCTCCATCTGGCCATAATGGGCCAGCGGGACAGGCCTTTTTTTACCAGCAGGGGTTTTCTGTTGAGGTAATACTCGGAGCGAAAACGCTCTTCGTTTTCCACATGAGAATAGGTGTGATCCTCGACGGCTAAATCAGTCCAGCCTGTGTTCATGTTGGAGTGGATAAATATTTAAGCGGCTTCGGTTGACGGCGCGAATTCTCGATGGAGCGATTATGGTTACAGGCACGGGATTATGTGCCAAGCCGCTCGTGCCATCGTAGGAACGCGCCCGCCACGATACCTTTTACCAAGACCAATTCGTGGTTCAATGTTGGCTGGGTTTCGCACAGCTGCCAGTGCGCGAGCAGTCGATCGTAATCCAGAAACTCGCGAACCATCGACGAGGATCCCATGCGGTCGAGTTCCTCCTTCAACATGGGCTTGGCTACGGAAAAATTCCGCTGGAATTCAGGCTGGGGATAGCCCCGCTTCACGCGGAGCCGAACATCTTCCGGCAGCATTCCGCGCATGGCCTCGCGCAAGAGCCGGCGGTCCCAGCCGTCGCGCACTTGTTGATCGAATGGCAACGAAAGACAAAACTCGGCCAGTCGGCGGTCGAACAGTGGCCGGTCATATATGCGTCTGGCCGGCTGGCGGGAAAATACGGAGGCGGGCGTGCCTACATACAGCGACTGCCAGACATTGATGATCTCATGCAGGTGGCTACGGAAATCGAATTTAGGGCGGCTCCAATAGTCGTAACACGCGTCGAAACGCTCGGTCATCTTCGTGCTGGCGCGCAGCGAGGGATGCAGAAAGTCAATGGTTCGGGTGGCTGATCGCGGGGCCGGCCGGCCCCGCAATACTCGTTTGATCGGGTTGATCGCCGCATGACGGGCTAGAAACCGGAGCGAGCGGCCATAGACACGGCGATGGCCTCGTGCTTCCCGCCACCATGCAGGCCAGCGGCCACTGATCGCCAAATGGGCAAGATAACCGCTGGCCAAGGCTTCGAGGGACACGACATGGTTGCCGCCCACGCCGTCAATCAACAGAGAAATATCCAGTTTTTGAAGCGTTTGCTCAATGTCGGCGTCGCTCGACAGGAGACTTTCAAACGGGGCGAAGTTATCGGTGAAATAGTCGTCCCACGCTTCGCGGGAGGCTGGCTGGGAGTTCGCCGTCGTGAAATGAAAGTCGATGTGGGGCGCATGGGCTTGCAGCGAGCGGACGGCGGCGGATTCGTCCAATTCCAGCAAGGGGATCTGATAGCGATTCCCTTGCTGCGGGACGATGTGAATGGCCTGCAGGCGGCGCCCTTCGTCGGCGAGAATTTGACCGGCAATGGCGGCGACGGAGGAGGAGTCGAGGCCGCCGCTCAACAGCAAGCCGACGTTGCCCGGCAACGTTCGTAGCGAACGACGGACGGCTGCGGTCAGTTGAGAACGCATGGCCTCGATGTATTCGCCATCCGAGCGAAGACGCAGGACGGTGGGCGGCGCGGACACACGGTAAGGGTGCGTATGGATCGCGCCGTTGGCGCCGATCACGAGCGCGTGTCCATAGCGCACGCGCCGAATGCCGTGGTAGAGTGTATCGGCGGAATCGGCAGGGATGTTGGCAAACTGTTCGGCAAAGACGGCGGCGTTGAGCCGGCGCGGGATATCGGGATGGGCGAACAAACCGCCTAGGCTGCTTGCGAAGATAAACCGTTTCCCTTCTTGCCAGTAGTAGATGGGGTGTGCGCCACCGTCGCTGACTGCGCAAAAAAATCTTTGCTCTCTGGGTTGCCAGACGGCCATCGCGAAACTGCCTTCGAGGTGCGCAGGACTGGAGTCACCCCAGCGTTCGAAGGCGGCGAGCACGAACGCACTGTCGGGCTTGGTCGCCGCCTCGGTCTGGCTCCAGCCGAAGTCGAGCGCTAGCTCTTCGTGGTTACGAAGGTAGGCGATCGTCACGAGAATGCCGATCGTCCGTTGGGTGCGCAGCGGCTGGAGGTCGGCTAGGTCTGTCGGTATCAGGTGTTGCGCGGCATAAGCGAGGTGCCCCCCACGCTCATGCAAAATTCCAGAATGATCTAGGGTCTGCCCCAAAGCCATAGCATTGAGCATCCGTGGCAACACGTCGGGCAGTTGAAGTGAACTGTCAAAGTGGATGATTCCGGCAATGCCTCGCATGGGTGGCTGCTAGGATTCTTTCAGTGACAGGACCAGAGCCACCTTAAAATTGATTCCGGCGGCAGAACTTAGGACTCGAAGTCACGGGTTAGCCCCAGGCGATGTTTTGCCATGGGGCAATTCGTTAGCTATTCGCTTGACCGGCCCGTAAATGGAAGTCATTTCAACGCTCCATGGATATCAATTCTACGGGCGAAAAACAAGCAGCCAGCCTCCCTGCAAAACGTCAGTGGACCACGCCGGAAATCCAGTCACTTCGAGTGGCGAAAACGGAGATTAATTCAGGTTGGTATAGCGAAGTTCAAGGAAATTTTGGCTGCACCTCAGGCAAGACGAGTACGTCTACCAATCACTGTAGCTGACGACGATCCTGACTGGTTCAATGATATCGTGAACCAGGCGTGTAGTTTGCAGGTTAGGCTTGGCGAGGTAAGTTGTATTTCGAGCACTGCGTGTGGCTGGATATTTTCGCTGGAAACGCAAAAAACCCGCCAGTGGAAAAATCCAGTGCTGGCGGGTTCGTGTGAAGGAAACGAAACTAATCAGTTGCGTGAAGGGAAGATGCCTTCAGTCGCGATGATGTAGTTCGTGCCGAGGTAGGGCTGGAGATTGCTGATAGGGATATTGTTTCCGGTCAGGCCCACGGTGGTCGCGGCAGTGAGAGCTCCCCCGATGGTGGTGGTGGCAGCTCCCGTGGCCATGGTGGCGGCGGTGCCGCTGCCGGGGAGGGCGTAGGAACTGACGACGGCTCCTGTGGCGTTATCGGTTGCGCCCGTGCACAGGGCCCCGGCGGGGCTAGGCTGTTTGGCCGTAGGCTGGGTCAAGGCATTGATAGTGGTCGTCGCGGTGAAGGCCCCGGAGAGGGTGGTGGCGGCCGTGTGATTATGGGCGGGGAGATTGGCGAGGAGCAGAGTGGTATTCTCCGTGCCGGCCATCTGGCCTTGAAGATAGTTGGACAGGCCGGGACCCTGGCCCATGCCGACGGGGATGCGACTGCGGAAGTCGGGCACGCCGAAGGTTTGAACACCGTTGCCGCCGAAGGTGGTGCCGAGGAGTGAGAACATGGCGGCGTTTTGCTGAATGCCCATGACGGCACCATTACAGAAGACGTAGCCACGGGGGGCGAAGCTGAAGCCCACGAGTTTGATTTCACCGATGAATGGATCAGACATGATGGTATTTTTTAGGATGTTATGGTTAGTTTATTGAGCCTCGTCTTTCAGCAGATTGAAGACGGCTTCGTAGAAGACGCCTTCGGCTTTTTGCTGGATGGGGACGAGAAACAAATCGAGTTCGCCCAGCCGAGGGTGGCTGAGGCGGTAAATCTGCTGCGGGAACACGCCCGGAGTTTTACCGAAGAAGAGGAGCGAGAAGCAGAGCTGCACGGCGTTGTCGCGGTGGCGCTTCACTTGCGTCAGGGTGAAGGGGATCGTCGTGCCGTCCGTGAGCGGTAGGGAAAAGACCTCGTTGAGGCAGGCTTCGTAGCTTTCGGGGGTGGTCGGAGTGGGCATGGACTTAACGCACGACTTGAACGGTGTTTAAATCAAAGGACGGGGTTGGCGGGACGAAAAGCGCGGTGGGGATTCGATTGAGCTCAACTTGGTTGCAGAATTTCCGAGGGCGTTGATGCGGGGCAATGGTGAATAACCCTTAATTTTATGTAAGGGGGTTGGGAATGGGTCTTTAGAGGGCGAGAAGCGCGGTGATGCGGACGGAAGAGAGGCGTTGACAGCGGGAGTCGCCCGCTTTTTGCAGTGGGGCGATAAATCTCGGGTCATTCGGACGCAGGTGCCTGCCCTTGGAGTTTTCTCTTTTTTAAAACCATGTCGGATTTCCTTAAGCTGCGCCTGGTCGATGCGGATGATGAACCGTTTTTGCGTGCGCTGCGTGCGCAGGTGGACGTGGAGCGGCTGGGTTTGCAGGCGTGGTCGCCGGAGCAGGCGGAACTGGCGCGGAGTCTCATCGACTTGCAGTTCAAGGCGCATGGGGCGCACTACCGGCAGGTGAAGGCCAATCGGGATACGAAGGACTGCATCATGGAATTGTCGGGTGTGCGGGTGGGGCGGTTCATCGTGACGCAGGACGGAAAGGAAGTGTATCTGTCGGACATCGCGGTGTGCTGGGAGCATCGAGGCAAGGGGCTAGGGCAGGCGGTGATCGACGCGACCAAGGCGGAGTGCGTGCAGAGCAAGCGGGTGCTTCGGCTGCACGTGGACCCGCTGAATCCGGTGGTGCAGTTTTACCTCAATCTTGGGTTCCGAATCGTGGATACGCAGCCTACTTCGTATTTGATGGAATGGGTGCCGCCGGCGGTGGCGGACAGGACCACGCGGTATGTGTGAGCGAGCGGTTGATGCGTCTGCAACTGATCTGAAAGCATGGCCTTGCCGCTTGATCGCAGGGGCTCCACGGTGCGAGGCGTGATAGCTTCACCACCGCCTTCGACTTCGCCCCGGGCCGCGCTGGCGGGGTTGCTGCGTGCGTTGCGCGAACAGGCGGACAGGCGGGTGGTGGTGGTGTTTATTTTATTGTTGGTGCTGGCGGGGGTGGAGGGCGGCGGGTTGTTGATGTTACTGCCGTTGCTGGAGATCGCGGGAGTGGGCGGGGGCGCGCCGATGGATAGCGCGACGGCGCACATCGTGGCGCGGTTGCACGCGTGGCATGTGCCGCTGACGTTGCCCGCGATGCTGGCGGGGTTCCTCCTGCTGGTGGCGTTGCAGGCGGGGACGCGGGCGTGGTTCGCGGTGTTGAGCATGCGGGTGCAGGTGGATTTCGTGGCGTTCCTGCGGGAGCGTTTTTACCGGGACATGGGGCGAGCGGGGTGG
>JAHFTG010000334.1:0-454 GCA_023269455.1 Opitutaceae bacterium
GGAGGGATCGTTTATTTGTCCGTCTTGGTTTTTCTGGTCCGGTTTTTTATCGGTGTCGTCTTTTTTGGGGTCGGACTTGTTTTTATCGGGCTGCTTCTTGTCGTCCTTTTTCTTTTGTTCGGGCGGGTTTTTCTTTTGGAGGAGAGCCTGGAGTTGGTTGCGCATCGAGGGCCAGTCGGCGGCTTGGGGGTTGAGGGTTTGGCCGGCGTTGACGGCGGAGAGGGCGTCGTTGACGGGGCCTGCCGGGACGGGTTGCTGCGTGGCGGCGAGGCGCTGGCCGTAGTCGAGGGTCGTTTTGGCGAGGGTGGCGTAGTCGCGGGCATCGACGGTTTCGCGGGCGGCGAGCTGGCCGACGAGTTGTGTGACGGGCGCGGAGAGAGGATCGGAGGCGGGCTCGCCCGCCAGTGACCAATGACCAGTGACCAAGGAAGCAAGGAGGATCAGGGCTACGGTC
>JAHFTG010000334.1:464-2880 GCA_023269455.1 Opitutaceae bacterium
ACTGAGGGCGAGCAGGAGGACGGCGGGGGCGAGTGCCCATTGGTAAAGCTCGGCGAGGCGGACGCGGCTGACGTCTTTGAACTCACCGCGTTTACCTTGATCGACGCTGGCTTTGATGAGCTGGGGGAGGTCCACCCAGGAGCTGGCGTCGGTGTAGAGACCGTCGGTCTGGTCGGCGAGTTCACGGAGAGTGGAGCTGTTGAGTTTCGAGAGGACGACGGCGCCGCGTTCGTCTTTCATGAAAGCGCCGGAGCCGTCGGGGATCATCGAGCCTTCGGGGGTGCCGACGCCGAGGGCGATGACGCGGATGCCTTTGGCTTTGAGTGCGGCCACGTGGCGGTGCCAGTCGTCGGTCTGGGCTTCGCCGTCGCTGAGGACGATGAGGAAGCGGTCGGCGGAGCCGGAGGAGCCGAAGGCGTCGAGGCAGGTTTGGAGGAGGGCGTCGTAGTTGGTGCCGCCTTCGGGGAGGAAATCGGGGCCGAGCTCGGGAAGGAATTCGTTGAGGATCTCGTAGTCGGAGCTGAGGGGGCTTTGGAGAAACGCGGTGCCGGAGAAAACGACGAGGCCGACGCGTTCGCCTTTGAGTTGTTCGAGGAGGCTGGAGATGAGGAGGCGGGCGCGGTCGAGGCGGTTGGGCTTCACGTCTTGCGACTGCATGCTGCGCGAGAGGTCGAGGGCGATGAGGATTTCGCGGGCTTGATCGAACACGGGTTCTTCGAGATGGCCCCATTGCGGGCGGGCGAGGGCGGCCGTCGCGGCGGCGAGGCCGAGAATCAGAAAAATACGGACGCGGGGCGCGGAACCGCTGCGCGGCAATGACGAATGACCAATGACCAATGACGAATGGTGCGCTTCGGCGCGGGCGATTTTCGGGTGGGCGTCGGCGGAGGTGGCGCGTCGGCGGAGCAGGTCGCGCACGAGGAGGGTGAGCGGGACGAGGAGGAGCCAGAAGGCGTGGGGCCAGTAGAAGCTCATTTTGAAACCTGGGGGCTGAGACTTGAAACCTGAAGCGCGGAGGGCGAACGGCGTCCGCAGATCAGGAGGGTGGCGAGCAGGAGACAGGCGAGGCCGGGCGCGGCGAACCAGCCGAACAGTTCGGTGGTGAGGAGGTAGCTCTTGGCCTGAAACTCGATTTTTTGGGTGCGGTCGATGGAGCTGAAGGCGGATGCGATGGCCTTGGTGTCGTCCACGCGGTAGTAGCGGCCGCCGGTGGAGTTGGCGATGGTGGTGAGGGCGTTTTCATCCAGATCGGCCATTATGCGGCTGGTGCCGATGCGGTTGCCGGCTTCGTCGAAGACGGGGAAGGGCACGAGGCCGTCTTTGCCGGCGCCCATCGTGTAAACGGGGATGCCGCGGCTTTTGGCGATTTGCGTGGCTTGCTCGGGGCTGAGGGAGCCGCGGTTGTTGGCCCCGTCGGTGAGGAGGACAACGAAGGCGCCTTTGCGCTGGTTGCCTTGTTCGCGGCCGGCCTGGTCGAGACGCGTGAGGGCCACGCCGAGACCGTCGCCGATGGCGGTGCCGTCTTCGATGAGGCCGATCTTGAGCCGGGAAACCTGGCGGGAGAGCCAGTCGTGATCGAAGGTAAGCGGGGCGAGGGTGTAGGCGCGGCCGGAAAAAACGACGATGCCGATGCGGTCGCCGGGGCGGCGGTCGATAAAGGCCTGGATGACGGGTTTGATCGCCTGCAGGCGGTTGATTGGCTCGCCGTCTTTTTCGTAGTCTTCGGCCTGCATGGAGCCGGAGAGATCGATGCAGAGCATGAGGTCGTAGCCTTGGGCGTGGACCTCGTGTTTGTCCTCGACGCGTTGCGGGCGGGCGAGGGCGGCGATGAGCAGGACGAGTCCGATGAGGGCGAGGCAGGCGGGCCAGCGGGAGGACGAGGTGAGCGAGGGACGATGCCACGCGGCGGCGAACGGCACGAGGAGAACGGGCACCGAGCGGCGTCCGCGCAGCCAAAGCGTCAGCGGGATGAGCGCGAGCGCGAGGAGCCAGAGCGGGTCGTGGAGCGTGTAGGGAGGCATGGTCAGCGGCGGCGCATGCGGGCGTGAAAAAATCTTACGAGGGCGTCGAGGCGGTTTTCGTCGGTGCCGACAGTGAGGCGGCTTAACGCATCCGGAAACAGGGTGCGCCAGGCGGAGTCGCGGGCGGCGCGCCATTCGGAGTGCGCGGCACGTTCGGCGGTGGAATTTTCCAGAGTGACGAGGCGTCCGTTCACCGGATCGTAGGCGGCGAAGGTGTCGTCGGAGGGAAGGGCGCGTTCCCACGGATCTTCGACGCGGAAGCCCATGGTTTGGTAGCGCTGTTTGATGACCGGCCAGCCTTCAATGGGTTCGCGAGGAGGGAAGTCGCCGAGCCAGATGAGCACGCTGTGCTTGGGGGCGGCGCGGGCGAGGAGGTTGGTCGGAATGACGGATGA
>JAHFTG010000074.1 GCA_023269455.1 Opitutaceae bacterium
TTTTCGACGAATTCGCAGCCCCAGATGCCGTCCACTTTGGGTGCGGCCGTGCTGCCACGGATCATTTCGGCCAGGCCTGTGCTGACGATGTAGTGTTCCAGCGCGATCTCGTGTTTGGCGTGCTCGGGCTTTTCCTTTACGAAGGCGCGGCTGCGGTCGAAGAAGTCGGGCATGCCGGGGTAGAAGACGATGTCGGCGCCGCACTCGCGCAGGAGGCGGTTGTTGAGTCCGGCCATCTGTCCGGCGAGGACATGAGTGAGGATGTGATTGAGGTAGGCGATCTCGCCGGAGAGCTGGTAGCCGCGCTTGCGGTAGTGGGAGACGAGGTTGTTGGTCTCGGTCCAGAAGTTGGCCTCGTTGATGCCGTAGCGGCGAAACAACGGGGACTGCATGTATTCAGGGATTAAGGTCTTGTCGAAATCCCAGATGCACGCGATTATGTTCTGAGTGAAAAGAGTCGTGGCCATTGCAGATCAACACCGGTAGGCAGAATTGCCGCGCATAGGGTGAAGCGGGCTGAAACAAGCCGCCTGCCCAGGTCTTCGCAATGCGCAAATCACCCCGAGCCCGCAGCTTTTCATCTAAGTTTTCATGGATTCTTTGCCTGATATTATCCCGTTCCAACGTCGCCTCGATGAACTCGATGCGCAGATGGCGGACCCTGGTTTTTATGCGAATGCGCGGAAGGCGGCGGATGTTTCCCGCGAGCAGCAAAAACTCGCGCAACTGGTCGCCGATCACCGCGCCTACGAGAAACTGGGGCAGGAGTTGGACGAGGCGCAGGCGTTGATCAAAGACCCGGCCGGCGATCCGGACATGAAGGAACTGGCGGCGGCCGAGTTGCCGGACCTGGAGGCGCGACGCGCAGGGCTTTATGCGACTGTGCTCGGGGCGATGATCCCGCCGGAGCCGAGCGACTCGCGCAATACGGTGATGGAAATCCGCGCGGGCACGGGAGGCGAGGAGGCGGCGTTGTTCGCGGCGGAACTCACGCGAATGTATCAGCGTTATGCCGATAACCTGGGTTGGAAAATCGAGCCGATGGGGAGCAGCCTGAGCGAGCGCGGCGGGTTTCGCGAGGTGAGTTTTTTGATCACGGGGCAGGATGTTTACCGACAGATGAAATTCGAGAGCGGGGTGCATCGCGTGCAACGCGTGCCGCTGACGGAGGCCAACGGGCGCATTCATACGTCCACGGTGACGGTGGCGGTGCTGCCGGAGGCGGAGGAAGTCGATCTCCACATCGATCCGCAGGATCTCGAAATCAGCGTGATGCGGGCCAGCGGCCCGGGCGGGCAGGGAGTCAACACGACGGATTCGGCGGTGCGCATCATCCACAAACCCACGGGGATGATGGTTTATTGCGCAGACGGGCGTTCGCAGCAGAAAAACAAGGCGAGCGCGCTCTCCGTGCTGCGTTCGCGTCTGCTTCAGCTCAAGGAAGAAAAGGAGCGCGCCAAGTATGCGGATGAGCGGCGCAGCCAGATCGGCACGGGCGGGCGCAGCGAGCGTATCCGCACCTATAATTTTCCTCAGAACCGGCTTACGGATCATCGCATCGGGCTCACGCTTTATAATCTGCCGCAAGTCATGGAAGGCGCGATCAGCGGAATCATCGAGGCGCTGCAACGGGCGGACTTTGAGGAGAAGTTCGCGGCGTTGACGGGGCAGGTTTATATTCCACGCCGGGCTGGCGCGGGCGATGAGGATTGAACGATCATAGAACCATTACGCCATGCTGCCCGTCCTTGAAGTGATTCAGAAGACCGCCGATTTTTTTGCAAAGAAGGGCGTGGAATCGCCACGGCTGAACGCGGAGCTGCTGATCGGGCACGCGCTCGGACTTAAGCGGATGCAGCTCTATCTTCAGTTTGAGCGCGTGCTTTCGGAAGTGGAGCTGGAGAAGATCCGTCCATTGGTGAAACGGCGTGGGCAGCGGGAGCCGTTGCAATACATCGTGGGCGAGACGGAGTGGTCGGGGTTGCGACTGAAAGTGGACCGACGTGCGCTGATTCCGCGGCCGGAAACGGAGATGCTGATAGAGTTGCTGGCGGGTTTAGTGGTGACGCCGCCACCGGCGATGCTTGATCTTGGCACGGGCAGCGGGGCGATCGCGCTGGCGCTGGCGACGCGGTATCCCGAGGCGGCGGTGCTGGCGGTGGACCAGAGCGAAGAGGCGCTGGCATTGGCGCGGGAAAATGCGGCGGCACTGGGATTGGCCGAGCGGGTGACGTTTTTGCGGTCGGATTGGTTTGGGGCGGTGCCGACAGGTGGCGGTTACGATTTGATCGTGTCGAATCCGCCTTATCTTACGGCGGAGGAAACGGAGGCGACTGAGCCGGAGGTGCGGGCGCATGAGCCGATCTCGGCCTTGGCGGCGGACGAGGTGGGCATGGCCGATCTGCGCACCATCATCGCGGGCGCGCCGGCGTTTTTGAAGGCGGACGGGCTGCTGGCATTGGAGACGGGTATCGACCAACACGCGGCTTTGCGCGTGATGCTGGAATCGGCGGGGTTTGGTCGGATCGAATCTCGTCAGGACTTGACCGGGCGGGACCGGTTTTTGTTCGCGTGGCGCTGAGCGTGCGCGCGTGAGAAGGCGTCGGAATCGGAGGACGGAGTTTTAACCACTAAGGAAATCGCCCAACGGGGCGATTTTTAGGGAGCGGCTTCGGCCAATGGCCTTCGCGATTGGGCGGAGGGCTGGATTATTTGGCGGAGCTGGCGGCGGACTTGGAGTCCACCTGGGCGGTGTGGGCGGAGCGATCAACGGTGTCTTTGGTGGCGGGGGCGAGCATGGGTTCGTCGGTCAGGACGCGGAAGGTTTCGCGCAGGGGGATGTCCACGGGCGCATAGCGTTCATTTTCGTCGGCATCGAGATCGTCGTCGGTGGAGTCGTCATCATCTTTTTTGGGCGCTTTGATGCGGGGGGGCGGGGGCGGCCCGAGCATGACTTCGGTGAATTTGTAGTCGGAGAGGGCGAGTTTCTTGCGCTCGGCGTCCATTTGTTTTTTGAAGGAGGCGTCGTCTTTTTTCTCGTTAGTGCGGTCTTGGAGATTAAGCGAAATGGCTTTTTCGTCCTGGCGAGTTTTGAACCAGGTGATGGAGCGCTTTAGGTAGTCGAACTCGGGGAGTTTTTCCTGGCGGATGGCACTGGCGGCACGCAGGGGGGCGAGGAAGGCGGGCGCGAGGGCTTTGCCGTCAAAGGTGCTGGGCGGAATGACGTCCCAGGCGAGCGCGTGGGGCAGGTCGGATTCGCCGATGGGGAGGTAGTCGTCAATGGACGGAAGGATGATGTCGGGCACGACGCCTTTGAGCTGCGTGGAGGCGCCGTTGGGGAGATAGAATTTCTGGACGGTGACTTTGGTGGCGCCGGTTTTGTCGGGGGAGCCGACGATGGGGGCGACGAAGTTTTTCATCTCAACAATGGTCTGCACGGAGCCTTTGCCGTGGGTGGAACTGTCGCCGATGAGCACGGCGCGGCCGTAGTTCTGAAGCGCGCCGGCGACGATCTCGGAGGCGGAGGCGCTGAAGCGGTCAACCAGCACGGCGAGGGGGCCGTCGTAGGCGACGGAGGGATCGTCGTCTTCATCGACTTTGATCTCGCCCGAGTAGGAGCGCACTTGGACGACCGGGCCTTGCTTGATGAAGAGGCCGGTGAGCGAGATGGCTTCGGAGAGGAGGCCGCCGCCGTTGCGCCGAAGATCAAGGACGATGCCTTTTACGTTGGCGGCTTTGAGGCGTTTGATGAGTTCGGCGATGTCTTTGGTCGCGCTGTTCTGGGCTTTGCCTTCGCCGGACATATCGGGGCCATAGAAGGCGGGGAGGGTGATGACGCCGAGCGGGGTGAGGCCACCTTTGGAATCGGGAACTTGGAAGATGGCGGCGTGGGCGCGGGCGGAGTCGAGGTTGACGACGTTGCGCATGAGCACGACTTCCTTGCGAGTGGCGGTGCCGGCGCCCGCGCCGGGCTCGATGGTGAGGTGGACGCGGGTGCCTTTGGCCCCGCGGATCATGTCCACGATCTTGCGGAGCTTCATGCCGATGACTTCGACGGGTTCGCCGCCATCCTGGGCGACGGCGACGATTTTGTCGTTGGGCTTAAGCTGCTTGTCCAGATCGGCGGGGCCGCCGGGGATGATCTCTTTGATGACGCATTGATCTTCTTCGAGACTGAGGAGCGCGCCGATGCCGACGAGTTGGAGGCGCATCTGGATGCTGAAGTCTTCGTAGGTGTCGGCAGAGAAATAAGTGGAGTGCGGATCGTAGAGGCCGGTGATGGTGGTGAGAAACATCTCGGAGAGGTCGCGGCTTTCGATGTCGTCGAGATTCTTGAGGATGCGTTGATAGCGTTTGCGGACGATGGTTTTGGCTTCGTCGGGAGTTTTCTTGTTGAGGATCTCTTTGATGAGATCGAAGCGGAGGCGCTTGTTCCAGAGTTCGTCGGCCTGGGCGGGCGTGGCGGGCCACTCGGCTTTGGTGCGGTCGAGGGTGTAGGTGTCCTTGACGGAGAGATCCACGCCTTTGTCGAGGGTGGCGGAAACCCAGGCGACGCGTTCAGCGACGCGTTTTTCGTAAACGCCGAAGATTTCGTAGGCGACGTCGATTTGGCCGAGATAGCGGATGTTTTGGTAGAGGAAGTCGGTTTTGTAGCGGTCAGCGAACGAGTCCTTGTCGGTCTTGAGGAAAAACAGGTGCTGGCCGTCGAGGTTGCCCATGTAGTTGGGGATCACCTCCGAGTAGCTGGCCGGGGTGACGGCGTCGTGGTTGTAATGAACCTCTTCTAGCAGGCGGATGAGCGTCTGGATCTCGCGCTTGAGGGTTTCCGAAGTCTGGAAGGTCTGAACCGGTTTGGCGGCAGGCTCGGCGGGAAGGGTGGCTGCGGAGATCGCGAGGGAAGTGATCAGCAGAAGGCGGCGAGCGAGGCGGTTCAGAAGGTGCATCAAGATTGGGAAATGATTCGAGACGGGAAAGGAGTTTACCTGCGGCGAAACGGCGCGCGGGCGGCGGAAAAGTGAAGGGAAACGAAGGGTTGAGGAAGGTTGCTCAACGGCGGCTGAGCTGGTCCTTGGCGTTATCGAGCAGGTTTTTTTCTTCGGGGGTGAGCGACCCGAAACCTTCGCTGTTTATTTTGTCGAGAATGCGGTCGATTTCGGCGCGCAGGGTTTCAGGGCTGCCGACGTTGACCTTGTAAACGGGTGCGGGTGCCGTGCTTTTTTTGGCTTTGCGGAACCATTGGGGGAGCTCGATGCCGACGGGGTCATCGGCGTTTTTCCACTCGCGCTGGTGGATGCAGCGGAAATACAGCCAGCCTGCCAGCATGCCGCCGAGGTGAGCGGAGTGGGCGATGTGCAGCGATGAAGCACTGCCGGGCAGTTCAAGGAAGAGCAGGCCGAAGAGATCAAAGGCGAGCAGGCCGAGGGCGAGGTATTTGGGCTTAAGCGTGACGGGCAGGACGAAGAACAGCAGCAGGGTGACGGGCTGGTTGGGATTGATGCAGGCGAAGACGACGAGCAGGCCGCAGACGGCGGAGGAAGCGCCGATGAGCTGGCTTCCCAGGTGCGTCCAGTTGCAGCCGAGCCAGACGAGTCCGCCGAGGATGACCGATGCCAAGCAAACACCGACGAACCGTCGCGAGCCAAGGAGGGGAAGGAGTTCACGCCCTAAAAAATAGAGGGCGAGCAGGTTGCCCAAAATGTGGAAGAACTGCTCGGGGTCGTGCAAGAGACCGTAGCTCAGCAAGGTCCAGGCGAAGCCTTGGCGAAACGTCTGCGGGGATAGTTCAAGGCCTTGCATGAAGGCGTTGCCGACGGAGGGGTTGCTAAACCAGCGCAGGGCTATGCTTTCCAGAAGGAATCCTGCCACGATGGCGCAGATTATCCAAGTGAGCGCGGAAGTCGTAGGCCGCCCCGGGGTGTCCCGCATGTAAAACCGATCAGAAAGCATGCGGAAAAAACGTAGGGCGTGAGTTTTTAAACACAAGCCGTGAGCCTGATTTGAATGTTTTTTCGGCGGGGTGAACGTGCGGCGAAATTTACCGGCGAACCTGTGTGCCCGCTTGACAGCCCTAGGCATTCCTCTTTCTTGCCCAATCAATGGCCAATAAAGCAGACAAGTGGGACCAAAACGTCGGCGGGAAATTTTTCGTCGATCAACAGTGCATTGATTGCGATCTTTGTCGCGAGACGGCACCGGGCTTTTTCACCCGTCATGACGAGGGTGGTTACTCTTTCGTGCATAAGCAGCCCACCACCGAAGACGAAGTCGCGCTTTGCATGGAAGCCCTCGAAGGCTGCCCGGTCGAAGCGATCGGCAACGACGGCGACGCCTGAGTTCCCTCGGCTGAGCTGATTGGAATTTTAAACCCCGCAGGTGACTGCGGGGTTTTTCGTGTCTGGGTTTATCGCGCGGCAAGGCTTGTTAAGCGTCTTAATGTTTTGCTTAACGAAAGGCTTGTTTTGAGAGCGGGGGCGGGGTAGCTCTGGGGCGTGGATGTCATCGCCCAGTTTTATTTAAGGTGTGCGCGCGCCGACGGTTTGTCGGGCGCGGTGTGATGGGGGCGTCGGCAACACTTTCGGCCGAGGCGCTTGATCGTCGGCATGTGTGGCATCCGTTTACGCAGATGCAGGAGTATTGGGCGCAGCCGCCCTTGGTGATCGCTTCGGGGCGCGGCGGATGGCTGACCGATACGGAGGGGCGCGAGTATCTGGATGGGAACGCGTCGATCTGGACCAACGTTCACGGGCACAACGATCCCGACCTTAACGCGGCATTGCAGCGCCAGCTTGGGCGGATCGCGCATGCGACGATGCTTGGGCTCACACATGAGCCGGGAGCGTTGCTGGCGGCCGAGCTGGCGGACCTCGCGCCGGAGGGCTTGGGGCGGGTGTTTTTCAGCGACAACGGGGCGGGCGCGGTGGAGATCGCGTTGAAGATGTCGTTTCAATACTGGCAGCTCGCGGGTAAGCCGGAGAAGCGCGGGGCCATCGGGCTCGCGGGCGGCTATCACGGGGACACGTTTGGCACGATGGCGGTGGGTGACAGCGGGTTTTTTCACGAGCGGTTCAGGGCTTGGGGATTTGCGGCGGATCATTTTCCGGCACCGGTGTGTCGCGAGTGGGCGGGCGTGGTGCGCGAGGCGGATGCGAGCGCGAGTCTGGCGGCATTGGAGGCGTTGTTGATCGAGAAGGCTGAGCGGATCGCGTGTCTCATCCTCGAACCGTCGGTGCAGGGGGCGGCCGGGATGCGGTTGCAGCCGCCGGGGTTTGTCGCGGCGGTCGCGGCATTGTGTCGAAAACACGGGGTGCATCTGATTTTGGACGAGGTGTTCGTCGCGTTCGGGCGGCTGGGTTCGATGCTGGTGTGCACTGAAGAAGGCGTGACGCCGGATTTTCTGTGTCTGGCCAAGGGGCTGACAGGCGGGTATCTGCCGCTGGCGGCGACGCTGGCGCGCGAGGAAATTTTTGAGGCGTTTCTCGGGACGTATGAGAGCCGGAGGGCGTTTTTTCACGGGCATACGTTTACAGGGAATCCCTTGGCGGCGGCGGTGGCGTTGGAAAACATCCGCAAGCTGCGCGTGCTCGTCGCCGACGGGACGCTGACGTCGCGGGCGGCGTGTTTCGGGCGGTTGCTGGACGAGGCGTTTGCGGGGCATCCGCACGTGGGCGAGTTGCGTCAACGCGGGTTGACGGCGGCAATCGATTTGGTGTCGGCGGATGGCGAAACGTATCCCGAGGCGGCGCGGGCTGGCTTGCAGGTGTGTATGCGCGCACGCGAGCACGGGCTGCTGCTGCGTCCGCTGGGCGACTCGCTGCTGCTGGTGCCGCCGCTGTGTCTTTCCGAAGCCGAACTTGGCGAACTGGTGAGCCGCACGGCTTGCGCCATCAACGACATTCTTCCCACTTTTCAATACCATGCACAACGCTCCTGACCTGACCTCCATCCGCGCCTTGTATGACCTGCCGTTGCCCGAACTGATGTTCCGGGCGCAGACGGTCCACCGCCAGCATCACGATCCGGCGGCGGTGCAGCTTTGCACATTGCAATCGATCAAGACGGGACGCTGTCCCGAGGACTGCAAATACTGCCCGCAGTCGGCGCACAACTCGACGGGGCTCCAACCCGAGCCGCTGCTCGACACGGCGGAGATCGTGGCGAGCGCGAAGGTGGCGCTGGCGGGCGGTGCTTCGCGTTTTTGCATGGGCGCGGCGTGGCGCGAGGTGAAGGACGGTCCGCAGTTCGACTCGGTGCTCGCATCGGTGCGCGGAGTGTCGTCGCTCGGTTTGGAAGTGTGTTGCACGCTCGGCATGGTGACCGAGGATCAGGCGGCGCGGCTCAAGGAGGCGGGGTGCGGCGTGTATAACCACAATCTCGATACGTCGCGCGAATATTATCCGGAGATCATCACGACGCGCACTTACGATGAACGTCTGGACACGCTGGCGGCGGTGCGCCGGGCGGGATTGCAGGTGTGCAGCGGCGGTATTCTCGGACTGGGAGAGGCGGTGGACGACCGGTTGAAGTTGTTGAAGGAGCTGGCGTCGCTGGACCCGCAACCGGACTCGGTGCCCGTCAACGCGCTGGTGGCGGTGGAAGGCACGCCGCTGGAGGAACAGACGCCGGTCGATCCGATCGAGTTTGTGCGAATCATCGCGGTGGCGCGCATTCTGATGCCGCGCTCGATGGTGCGGCTTTCGGCGGGGCGCACGGCGATGAGCCCTGAATTGCAGGCGCTGTGTTTCATGGCGGGGGCGAACAGTCTTTTCCTTGGTGATCGGCTGCTGACGACGCCGAATCCCGAGCGGTCGTCGGATTTCCAGTTGCTGGAGCGGTTGGGCATGCATCCGCTGACGCCCGCGCCGGTGATGGCGACGGCCTGAACAGGGAGGCTGTGATGCGCACGCTTTTTGTCACCGGGGCGGATACCGGTGTGGGGAAAACCCATGTGACAGCCGCGCTCGCGCGGCTGCTCGCGGCGGGCGGGGCGCGCGTGCAGATCGTGAAGGCGGTGGAAACGGGGCGAGCGGCGGACGGAGCGGTGAAAGGAGATGCAGGGCGTGCGTGTGAACTGGCGGCAGTGGATGTCGCGGCGTTTACCTTGATGACGTTTGCCGCACCGCTGGCTCCGTTGGCGGCGGCGGAATCGGAAGGGCGGGCGTTTTCACTGGAGGCGATGACGGGGGCGCTGCGGGGATTGCCGTCGTGTGACTGGCGCATCGTCGAAGGCGCGGGCGGGATCGCGGTGCCTGTTGATGAGGACGGGCGCGATTGGGCGGATTTTGCGGAGGAGATTGGCGCGGA
>JAHFTG010000335.1 GCA_023269455.1 Opitutaceae bacterium
CGACAAACAATTCGTCCGCGACCACCTCCTCGCCATCAAATGGAACCAGACGCCCCCCGCGCCTGTGCTTCCGGCCGACGTAATCCTCCGCACGCAGCAGAAATACCTCGCCGCCCTAAAAAATCTCCTCGGATAAACAACGCTTCACCGACTCCGATTGCAGGAGCGGCTTACTCCGCCGCACGCTACACCGCCAAGTCCGCGTAAAGCATCTTACTGCTGCCCGCCCGGCATGCGGCTCGTCGTCGTCGCCCCGCTCGCCGCCCGCACCAATTCCCGCCGCAGCCAGTCGAGCGCCGCGTTGACCGCGCGCTTCT
Source organism: Opitutaceae bacterium (assembly GCA_023269455.1). GTDB lineage: Bacteria > Verrucomicrobiota > Verrucomicrobiia > Opitutales > Opitutaceae > Rariglobus. The sequence continues at coordinate 318 of JAHFTG010000335.1, forward strand.
TCACCGTCGGGCGCGGTCCGGGGTAATTCAACTTCTTCGACCACATCCCGTGCGGCGAATAAAGCGCGACGTAGATCGTGCCCACGGGATTTTCATTCGTCCCGCCGCACGGCCCCGCGAAACCCGTGATCGCCAGCGCGTAGTCCGCGCCCAGCCGCTCCGCCGCGCCCGCCGCCATCGCCACCGCGTTCTCCGCGCTCACCGCGCCGTGCTGAAGCAGGATGTCCTCCGGCACATCGAGCAGCTGCATCTTCGACTCGTTGCTGTAGCACACGCAGCCCCCCGCAAAAAATTTCGACGCCCCGCAGATGTCGGTGAACGCATCTGCCAGCGCCCCGCCTGTCGCCGTCTCCGCCACCGCCAGCCTCTGTTCCTGCGCGCGCAGCAAATCCGCCGTGACCTTCGCGAGCGAGTCGTGCCCGAAGCACATGAAATCCTCGCCCAGCAACCGCGCGCACTCGTCCGCGACCGACTCCAATTGAGCATGCGAAAGTTTCCCGTTCGGCGAGCTTACGCGGCAATCCACCTGCCCCTGATGCGCGCAAAACGCGATGCTCAGCGCATCCCCGTGCCGGGCAAAAACCGGCTGCAACTTCACCTCGAGCGCCGACTCGCCCACGCCCGCCGTGCGCAGTTGCACATATGCCTCTCGCTCGGCCAGCAGCCCCCGTTGCGCGAGGCGCGGCACGACTTGCTCGGCAAACATCGGCTGCAATTCGTTCGGCGGACCCGGCAGCATGACAAGCACCTTGCCATTCTGCTCGACCCACAGGCCGGGCGCCGTGCCGTTCGCATTGGGCAACACCTCGCCGCGCGCAAACCGATAAGCCTGCTTCAAATTGTTATCCGTCATCTTCCGCCCCAGCCGCGCGAACCGCGCCTCGATCTCCTTCACGATAGCCGGCTCGAACACCAGCTCCTGCCCCAGCACCGCCGCCACCGCCTCGCGCGTGCGATCATCGCACGTCGGCCCGAGCCCGCCCGTCATGATGATCACATCGGCCCGCGCCCAGCTTTCGCTAAACTGTTCGGCGATGGCGTCGGCCTCGTCGGTGATGGTCACATTGCGCTGGAGCAGCACGCCGCGCCGTCCCAGTTGCGCGCCGATAAAAGTCAGGTGCCCGTTCGCCGTCAGCCCGAGGAGCAGCTCGTCGCCGAGCGTGAGCAACTCATAGCGTTTGGCCGCAAAAGCGGAAGGGGAAGGCTGGGAGTTTTTGGAAACCATGCTTGCGATGCGGAAAACTAAGTTAGACTGCTGCAAAATGCCAGCGTCCGAGCCAGTAAACCTCAAGGAGAAGGTCCGCCACCTCCCCGAAAAACCAGGCGTCTATCTGATGAAGGACCGCCTCGGGCGCATCATTTACGTGGGCAAGGCCAAGGCCCTCAAGAAGCGCGTCTCCACTTATTTCCAGCCGTCGCGCGCCATGACGCTCCACCCGAAAATCCGCGCGCTCGTCCAGATGATCGCCGATTTCGACACCATCGAGGTGAAGTCCGAACCCGAGGCCCTCCTCCTCGAAGGCAAGCTCATCAAGCAGTGGAAACCGAAATACAACACCGACTTCACCGACGACAAACGCTTCCTCCAAGTCCGCGTCGATCTCACCCAGGAACTCCCCCGCTTCACCTTCACCCGCTTCAAAAAAGAAGACCGCGCCCGCTACTTCGGCCCCTTCGCCCACAGCGGCCTCCTGCGCAAAACCCTCGCGCAGATGCGCCGCCAGTTCGGCATCCTCCTCGGTGACGCCACCCCGCAAAAACTCCCCGACGGCCGCTGGCAACTCTACGACGACGTCCGCCAGGAACTCTACGGCTTCGCCAACGAAACCACCCCCGAAGACTACCGCCTCCGCGTCGAAGACGCCTGCGCCTTCCTCGACGGCAAGTCCCGCGAATGGCTCGAAGCCTTGCGCGCCGAGATGCTCGCCGCCGCCGAAAAACACGAATTCGAAAAAGCCGCCGAACTCCGCGACATCGTCTTCGCCCTCCAAAAAACCCTCGCGAAAACCCGCAACTTCGAGCGCTCCGACCCTTCCGCCCCCGAGATCGGCGCCGAGGCCTCCCGCCTCCTCGGCGAGGCCCTCGGCCTCAAAACCACGCCGCGCACCCTCGAGTGTTTCGACATCTCCCACATCAGCGGCACCTTCGTCGTCGCCTCGATGGTCCACTTCGCCGACGGCCGCCCCGACAAAGACCACTACCGCCGCTTCCAGATCAAAAGCTTCATCGGCAACGACGACTTCCGCGCCATGGAGGAAGTCGTGGGTCGCCGCTACCGCCGCCTGAAGGAAGAAGGCAAACCCATGCCCGACCTCGTCGTCATCGACGGCGGGCGCGGCCAGATCGGCGCCGCGCTGAAAGCCTTCGTCGCCATCGACGTCGAGCCGCCCGCCCTCATCGGCCTCGCGAAGAAACACGAGACGATCATCTTCCCCGACGCCCGCGCCCCGTTGAACCTCCCCCTCAACCACCCCGCGCTCAACCTCCTCCAGCGCCTGCGCGACGAAGCCCACCGCTTCGCCAACACCTACAACGCCGACCTCCGCTCCAAAAAAAT
>JAHFTG010000419.1 GCA_023269455.1 Opitutaceae bacterium
GTGCCGCACACCCACTTGACCAACGCCATCGGACTCAATTCGGTCATCTTCAACGTGGCCCGCAGCCTCGGCCCCGCCCTGGCGGGGGTTCTCATCGCGGCCTTCAGCACGGCCGGCGCCTACGCGATCCAGGCGGCATTTTTCATTTTGGCCACCTACTGGACCCAGCTCCTTCGCCCCGCGGCGCCCGCGTCGGCGGGAGCGCGCGGCCACTCCGGTTACGGCGAGTCATTTTTTCGCAGCATCGTCGAAGGATGGAAATTCAGTTGGCGCAATGAAACGGTGCGCACGGGGCTGCTCATCACCATGTTCGCGTCGCTGTTCATCGTGCCCTTCACGACGCTGTTGCCGGTGTTTGCGCGCGACATTCTGGGCGTCGGCGCCACCGGCCAAGGGTTGCTTCTGACCGCGATGGGCGTCGGTGCGATGGGTAGCGGAATCATCATCGCCGCCTTCGGCGACCGTATGCCACGGGGCATCTTCATGCTCGGCGGAGTCGTGTTATACGGCATAGGCGTCATCGGCTTCGCGTTCTCGCCGTGGTTCAACCTGTCCATGGTGCTCATGGTCGTCGTCGGCTTCGCTAACGTCTGCGCCCATGCGCTCGTGCAAACGGTGCTGCAAACTTATTCGCCGCCGGAATATCGTGGGCGGACGATCGCGTTGTTTCAGATGGGCCAGGTCGTCATGACCGTCGGCAGCATGTTCATCGGCGTGCTCGCGGCGATGTGCGGCACTCAATGGGCCGTCGCGCTCATGGGCGGCGCCGGCGCGCTTTCCATGCTCGTGGTTCACTTCACGCTGCCCGGGGCGTGGCGGATCCGCTGAGCCGGGCTTTACACTCGGAAATCAACGAACGATGGCGTTTTTCGTTCTTAAAGTATCTCGCACGGGATTACCGAACCGCAGCCCGCGCGGCAGCGGCGGCCGTGGACACGCCGACATGCAAGATGCGCGTTCTGTTCCGCGCCCAAACCACACGACCGACGCTAGGAGGAGCCGGGAATGCTGCCCACTTTCCAAATATAAAGCGTGCGGGATTCAGCATATTCCGACGGATCGTCCTTGGGAGGCTCCACGTATTCGATTCTGGTCGGCTTCCAGTCGTCGATGTCGAAATCATGGGCGATGACGCGGGAGCCGGGTTTCAACTTTTGCAGTTTGGGCCGCAGCGCATTGTTGAACCACTTGAACATATAAAGCGTCACAACAGTCGCCTCGGAAATATCGACGGTGAGGCCATCCTGGGCGCGAAACTCGACCAGGTGGCTTACGCCTTCCCTGGCTGCGTTGTCGCGCGCTTTTGCCACCAACTCGAGGTTCAAGTCGATGCCGACGCCGCGGACGCCGTATTTTTTCGCCGCTTCGATGACGATCCGGCCGTCACCGCTGCCCATATCGTACAGGATATCGCCCTTTTTAATCTCAGCGACCTCCAGCATCCGTTGCACCACGTGCATCGGCGACGGCACGAAGGGGATCGTATCCTGGGCCCTTGCGGCCGTCGAGGTGAGAACGAACATTGCCCAGACGCTGATCGCGCGAATTCCTAATTGCATGTGAAATTCCTCCGAAGTTGAAAATCTTCCGGCCATCCTCATATCAGCGATGGGGGCTTTTTCCAACAGTCAGCGTGACGACGCTTATGATCAGGGCTGGGCAAAATGAGAGCGGTGTGGTAGTACCGGGCCAATGAAGTCCAAAGGGAGGCGCGCGATGATTGAGGGAATCGGAAGAGATAAGTCTTTCGCCGGATGGCTCGTGATCACTGTTTTTGTTCTCGTCGCCGAGGCGCAGGCTGCCGGCCCGCTGCTGATCGCTTACGGCGGCCACAATGAAACCATGATTCCTCTGTGGGTGGGGATTGAGAAAGGAATCTTCCGCAAGTACGGCGTCGATCCCCGAGTTGTGCAAACCCGCGCCGGTCCAATCATGATGGCGACGCTGGCATCCGGCGGCGTGCCGCTGGTGTGGGCCGCGCCGGGCAGCGCGCTCAGCACGGCGGTCAGCGGGTTTAAGCTGACCTGTTTCGCCGCCGGCAATAATCGCATGCCGCGCGAGTTGATCGTGAGAAAAGGCATCGACTCGCTGGAAGATCTTCGCGGCAAGAGCTTCGGCGTGCAAAGCATCGGCGGCGGTTTTTGGTTAGCGACCATGGCGGCGCTCGACGCGCTCGGCATCGATCCGGAGAAGTATAAGCTCAACATGCGTGTGCTCGGCGACACCGGCACGGTGACGCAAGCCCTGATGACCGGCAACGTCGACGCGATGGTGGTGCCGTATAGTTATGGCGACATGGCGAAACGGGCGGGAGCGCGATCGCTGGCCGACATCGGAAGCATCAAGTTCGTTTTCCACGCCACGGTGATGTGCGTGCCCAAGGACACCACGGTGATCAATATGGAGACAACGATCAACTTGACCAAGGGATTGATCGAGACCCTCGCGTTTATTCTCGATCCGGTGAACAAACGGGACGTCGCGGCATCGTTAAGAAAGAATCTCCGGCTGAGCAAGGACGAAGATGTCGAGGCGGCGTATAGGGTGTCGCATTTGCAGATGCCCAATCTCGACGTGACGCCGAATCTTGAGGCGTGGAGGTCTTTCAAAAGGCTGCTTGTCCGCATCAATCCGAAGGTTCAAGAAGCTGACCTGGAACAAATCATCACGAGCAGCGTCGTGCGCAATCTTGAGGAGAGCGGCTTTTTACCCGAGATGCGCAAGCGGCTGGCGCGGTGAAGTATGAAGGTAGATTTTGAGAAAATGATTCTCACCACGAAGATCACGAAGGCCACGAAGGTTTCGGATATTTGTACTCTTAAACTTCGTGCTCTTCGTGTCCTTCGTGGT
>JAHFTG010000336.1 GCA_023269455.1 Opitutaceae bacterium
AGTGGAAGAAGTTATCACAGATCGTGTATTGCTGCGCGAGCAGGCCCTCTGGGAGGCTGGTGGCGTCGTAGTGGCTCATCGTGAGGCCGGGATTGTCGCTCCAGGTAACGAAGCCGCTGTTGTTGCCAGCCTCCAAATCACCATTAACAGGATGCGTGATCGTTCCCTGAATCTGAAACTGTTCCTGCCAGTAACGGTGATAGATATCGCCCGTCGTCTGGGTAGGATCGATGGAGGAACCGAGGCTGTAGGGCAGCAGGGTATTCGTATTGGACGGGACGCGGGTATCGGCCACGCCGGCGGCGCTGTCGGTCGTGAGCGGCGGCGGTGGAGTGGTCGTGAGGCTCGCGAAAGCCGGGTTGTTGTAGGAATTAGCGGGGTCGGACGCGATGGCGTTGCCGGTCAGGCGATTGATCTGGGTCAATGAAGCTGTGCTGGCATTCGCATAGCCGTTCGCGCCGGGGAAGCTGCCGTAAAGGCCGTCGAAGGGCCAATTTTCCTGATAGACGACGACGATGTGGTTGATGCTGTTGGCCGCGATATTCGCGTCGAAAGTTTCGTGCTGGAAATCGGGCACGTCGGATTGATCGACCGCGAAGGCGAAGATGTAATTCGGGAAGCCTGCACCGGCCGCGCCGCCGGGCTGGACAAAGTCGTTGTCGTTCGTGACGAGGAGCAGGTGGCGACCATCGGCAAGATCGGGACCCCATGAGTAGCCTTCGATTTTATCGGGGAGTCCGTTAGTGCCGTTGATGGCCGAGAACGGGCTTGATGTGGCGTTGCGCAGGAGCGTGCCGATATCGGCGAAAAGAGATTTTTGCAGGGCGGTGACTCCGCTCGGCGTGCCTGTGGTTGGAAGGCCGTTGCTTGCGGTGGTGCCGGGGTAGGCGCTGGTCGCCAGATCGGTGGGCGCCGAAGCCTGGTTAAAATCGATCTGGTAGAGCTTCTTGATGCCCGAAGCGCCGGCCGAACCGTTGCGCTCGTCGACGAGGAACTTGTGGTTGTTCACCGCGAGCAGTTCGCTGATCGCGGTCGAGGTGGAGTCGAGCTGATAGAGGTATTGCTTGGGCGCTGAAGACGGATTCGTCAGGTCGTAAACAAGGATGCGGACGTTGGTGCCGGCGGTGCCGCCGTCTTGGACGAGCGGCGCCTGCATCATGCCGACGAGGGTTTTCCCATCAGGCGAGATCGCGAGGCCTTCCATGCCTTTATTGGTGACGCGGCCAGTGGTGTTGACAGCTTCGGCGGTCGCGGTGGCGCCCGGAGTTGCGATTTGGAAACCAGCGGGAAGCGCCAATGAGCCGATCTCCTGGCCAAGGCGGTTGAAGTGAAGAACGTAGGGACCGTATTCGTCGGAAACCCACACGGTGCCGTCGGGAGCCACGCGAAGGGCCTCGGGATCGAGGCGGTGGTTCTCAACGGTCGGGTCGGTGCTGAAGGCGGTGGTGATACCGAGGTATTGGACGCCTTGGGCGTTTTTCAGCAGGGTCGTCGCGGTGTTGGTCGCGGCGACGGTGTAGGAGGCGTAGTGACCGTTGCCGTCGGGGCTGCCAACCGGAGTAAAGGAGATCGAGAATTGCTGGTAACGATTGGGGTAGCTCGTCGTGTTGTCCACTGCGGTGCCGCCAGAGTAGGCAACCTTGTTGGGCCCGCGGTCAGCCAGCGCGTAGAAGGTATTACCACCTGCGTAGGCGAGGCCGGAACCGAAGCCGTTGAGCGCGTTTAGGGGTGACACACCGTCTTCAAGAATCGTCGATGGCAGGCCGGAAAGATCGGTGCCGTTGCCGGGAATAATGGCGTCACCGACGTAAGAGACGGCGGCAAGCGCTGTGCTGGCCGCCGTGAGGGCAAGGAGTCCGACCAAGCCGGAGGCGAGACCTGGAAATCTCGCCGAAGGGAATTTAATTTTCGATTTCATGGACGATGCGTGTGTATCCGTTTTTGGTAATTGATTTACCCTTTGAATCCGCCGTGAGCTAAACTGGCTCAGGTGGATCGCGCCGGGTTTACGAATGCCCGCCCACTGTGCATGACATCCGTTTCGTTTTCATGACGTCAGCGAAACATTCCAGTATCGATTGTGCATCGCTCATGCTTTTCTGGACCATCGCCGCCCCGGGATACCTATGCTTATCACCCCCATGAAACACACCCTCGTTGGGAATTGAGTCTTGCTCGTTCGACAGACGTTTCCCCACGTCCGCATGGCGTCCCCTGGAGCCAGAAGAACGATTTTAGTCATCCCGACCTAATACCCTGGCACCTCGAGTATGTATTGTAAGGCCAGTCGGACATCCGCCTGTGACAAGACCGTCAACCCTGAGGAAACCGGCCTACTTCCGCTCTTCGAGCAGTTTCGTGAGCAGTTGGATTTGCTTCTCCTGCATCGCCACCAACTCCAGCCATTGTTGTTCGCGCAACGTGTCCACCTTTTCGTGGAGCGCGAGAATCTCCAACTCGGACTTCAGGTTGACCTCGTAATCATGCTCGGCCGCGAGCCGGTCCTTGGCCGCATGGCGGTTCTGCGACATCATGATGACCGGCGCCTGCAAAGCCGCCACCATCGACAAAACCAGATTGAGAAAAATGTAAGGATACGGATCAAACGGCTTGCCGATCCGCGTCAGCAAAACCGTGTTCAGCACGATCCACGCAACGAGCATGGACAAAAAAACGATGATGAACGTCCACGAACCGCCAAACGCGGCCACGCGGTCCGCCAGTCGCTGCCCAAAAGTCACGGACCCTTCGCAGTCCCGGCGTAGGTTACGACTGACATGAAGTCGTTTCTTCACGCGCTCCATGACGCGCCGCTCACTCTTCCCTATCTCAACCGAGGCTCCCCTCAGT
>JAHFTG010000337.1 GCA_023269455.1 Opitutaceae bacterium
AATCCTCCGCGATTCTTGCCCGTTCACGGCGCACCAACGCTCTCATCCGGGACTGTATGATCAAGCGGCTCGCGAGGAAAAGGGCGGTGAGGCCGCATACAACAGCAGCCAGCAACAAGGATACCAGGACCCACCTCTGTTGCCAAAGGGGCTCCTCGATTGGTTCGGAAGGCGGCGCGCCATAGACTATGATAGGAGGTCCTGTCCAAAAGGATAACACTGTCGCCGCAGGCCATTTTTCCCAGGCCTGTGTTACTTTTTTCCAGGAACGGGCGTTGTTTGGAGGAATCTTCCATGAGCCGTCCGAAACAATTTCCATCACCCGTCCGTCTTCCAGTTCGACTCGCAAACCGCAGATTAGACCCGCGACATCGAAGTCGTTCAGGGCGCTCACAGCCAGCACATGTGTGCCCGGATGGAGGAACTTCTTCACGTCATATTCGATAAAGCTATGCCAGCTATTACCCCGGCCGATTGACTGACCGTCGAGAAAGAGCTCGTAGGCGTTGTCCACCGTGATGCGCAACCGGGCCAGCCGCACGGATGCTCCGCGGGGGATTTCAACCGAGCGCACAAACCGGCACTCCTGCCGGTCATGTGTCTCGGAAGCCCAGATCCATGATCCGACGCGAATATCAAGATTCGGCGACGGCGGGGTGTCGGCCGGTGCCGCAGATGCCAAAACGAACATCGCCGTCATGGCAAGCAGCAGGGAGTGGAAGGTGTTGGTGCAATGCGTTTTCACGATATGAAGGAATCGCCCCACAGGCATCCCGTAGCGGGTAAATAAAAGCAATAACGAGGGGGTGCTAAAGAGAGAAGGCAACGGTGTCCGGCTGAATGATTTGATGCAGCAGCGGGGCTAAGTCTGTAGTAACGAGTAATGCGCAAGAACGAGTCCAGCGGCGTGGTTGATGAAAATCGAGACAGCTGCCGGCGCTCGGATTTCTTCAATTCGGTCAATGAGGGCGCGCGGGGCGGTTGGCGGATGTATATAGCCTCATTAGAAGCCGCCGGAGGCCCGGGGCGGCGTTTTCAGGAGACGGTTGATGGTTTTTGATTCACGAGAGGGCATGGGCCTTAAAATTGATTTAAATGATTTTAGTGCAGCGATTTACGATATTGATTTCGCCTTGTTTTTGGCCTTAAAAATCCCCCATGTCGCTTATGAATAACGGGATGGTGGATGATTACTTCATGGCTCCGGCGGATGACCTGCTTCGCAATTATATACGGAGCGGTCGTGACCTTGGTGAGGGCCTGACCGACGCGCGGTTCATTCGCCTGGGTATTACCAGGGCATTGGAGGGCGACGAATCGGGTCGGGCTTTTTTGCAAGCGCTCGCCGACCGGCCGGGAGCCGATGCGGTGGCTCGCAGCACTTGGTTTGACGCCTTCAAGTCCACCCGGCGCCTGGAGTTGATCACCGAGGTGGCCACCACCAGTTATCGCCGGTTCGAGCGTGAGTTGGCCGGACGCGACTGGCTGGAGTCGTTCCCCGAGTTGCGCGAGGTGCCGGTGTGGGCCGTCGATGGACACCAAATCGAACACGCCTGCCACGCGCCGAGGGATCGCAAGGCCGAACATCTGGCCTCCGGCCTGACTTACGGTCTGTGCCTGCACAGCGGGTTGCTGCGGCCTTTGGCTCGATTCCAAGGCGATGGCGTGCGGCAACATGAGTGGCCGGTCTTCAAAAAAAACTGGCAACATTGGACGGTCGATGAACCTCGGCCGTGTATGCCGATCATCGTGGTCGATCCCGCGTATATTGATAACCAGTATTGGCTCCTGCAGAAGATCCATCGCCAGGCGATGGTCATCACCCGCGAAAAGGAAAACATGAAGCCCATGGTTTATGGTCCGGTTGCTTTTGACCGGAGCGATCCAGTGAATCGGGGCGTCGAGGCTTACGAGTATGTCGGTTATTCCAATGCGGCTTTGCGCCGGGTGCGTTATAAAGACCCAGCAACGGGTGAGGACTTTGTTTTTATCACGACCTGCCCGGAGCAGATGCGACCCGGCTTGATCGCGTTGCTTTATTTCCTGCGTTGGAAAATCGAAAAGGCCTACGACGTTTTTAAAAACAAGTTCAGGGGCCGCAAAGCTTGGGGCGTCGGCGACAATCCCGCGCTTATGCAGGCTCACTTTATGGCCTTGTTGCATAATTTGCTCACGGTGCTGCTGGCTCGCATGGAGCAGATCGGCACGCCCGACCAAAAGGTTTTGGATAAAGCCGAGAAACGTCGTGCGGCCACCTCGGAGCATAAACGCGTCCCTGCTCAGGAAATGGTCCGTCATGCCCACGCGCTGAGCTGTCAGTTCATCCGGCTGGTCAGGCATTGCCTGCGCTATAGAATCCCTTGGTCGCACGCACTACCACTCTTCAAGCTTCGCCTTGAGTGCTACTTATGAAAAAATACGGACACCGTTGGGGTCGAGCCATGGGGTCGGGCCGTTACTTGCTACTTTTATCCCTCAATCCATCCGTTTCACAAGTTCACGGAGGAGTTCGCTGCGTTTTTGCTGAAAGCGGTGCTGGTGGCGCACTTCGGTTCAGGTCGAGCTACGGAGTCCGGCAGTAAAGTGGCCCTACTGCCAGGGCCAACTTATTGCCAATTTACGCCCTGATGCCGTTCAATTTCTAGTGCTGTATTTGATGAGAGCACAGGGATTAAACCTGTATTCACGCCAAGCTCTCGGGCTTGTTTAGGCGTCCGGCACGATTACTTTTCCCGCGCAGGGATAGACCGACCGACGCGACGACGGCGGCCGGTGGCCAAACCGAGGACGGCCAAACCGGCCAAGGCGGCGTAAGTGGAGGGTTCCGGCACGGCGGAAGCGA
>JAHFTG010000338.1 GCA_023269455.1 Opitutaceae bacterium
TCCCCGTCGATGCTTTCGGCAACCAGACCTCGTCGGTGCCGTTTTCCATCGCCGATAATTCACGCCAGACCGGCTACCTCTACGGCGCGTATTTGCAGGACGAATGGACGCTCACGCGCAAACTCACCGTAAACTACGGCCTGCGCGCCGACGTATCCGACGCCTACACCCGCGAGAGCCAGCTCAGCCCGCGCCTCAACGTCGTCTATACGCCCGTCACCGGCACCGTGCTGCACGCGGGCTACGCGCGTTATTTCACGCCGCCGCCGCTCGAACTCGTTTCCGGCACCAGCGTGAACAAATTCAACGGCACCACCAACGCATCCGCCATCACCACGAGTTCGCCCGTGCGCTCGGAGCGCTCGCACTACTTCGACCTCGGCATCACCCAAAAACTCACGTCCGCCTGGTCGGTCAGCCTCGACGGCTACTACAAGATCGCCCGCAACCAGCTCGACGAAGGGCAGTTTGGCCAGGCGCTCGTATTTTCACCCTTCAACTACCGCACCGGCCAGATCTATGGCACGGAGTTGGCGACCAACTACACGCAGGGCAATTTCTCCGCCTACGCCAACCTCGCCGTTAGCCGCGCGGTAGGCAAAGACATCACGAGCGGCGAATTCCAGTTCGCCCCCGCCGAACTCGCCTACATCTCGACCCACGACGTCTATCTCGACCACGACCAGCGTTTCACCGCCTCGGCGGGCACGTCCTATAAAATCGCCAGCACGCTCCTCTACGCCGACGCGCTTTTCGGGAGCGGCCTGCGCAGTGGTTTCGCCAATACCGACCAGTTGCCGTCCTACACCACGGTCAACCTCGGCATGGATCAGCAAATCCCCTTGCGCGGCAAACAAGAACTCCACCTGCGCGTCGATGTGGTTAATCTCTTCGACCGCGTTTACGAACTCCGCGACGGCTCCGGCATCGGAGTCGGCGCCCCGCAGTTTGGCGCCCGCCGCGGCATTTACGGCGGAATCACGTGGGGGTTTTGACAATGGCCGCATTCCCTCAGAAAAATGCCCCGTCAGCTACCCACGTCAGATTCCCCTCCCCTCAACCACAAACCCCCATGAGCCAACCCATCCGCGTCACCGTTTGGAGCGAGTTTCGCCACGAAAAAAAGAACCCCAAAGTGGCCGCCATTTATCCGCAAGGCATGCATGAGACCATCGCCGGTTTCCTGCGTGCCCAGGCCGATTTCACCGTGCGCACCGCCTGGCTCGACCAGCCCGAACACGGGCTAACCGACGCCGTGCTGGCCGCGACCGATGTGCTTATCTGGTGGGGCCACATGGCCCACGGCGACGTTCAGGATACCATCGTGGCCAAGGTCAAAACCCGCGTCCTCGAAGGCATGGGCCTCATCGTCCTCCACTCCGCCCACTACTCGAAAATTTTCAAAGCCCTCCTCGGCACCACTTGCTCCCTCAAATGGCGCGAAGCGACCGACAAGGAGCGCCTCTGGAACATCAACCCCGCCCACCCGATCACGCAGGGCATCGGCGAGTATTTCGAGATCCCGCAGGAGGAGATGTATGGCGAGCCCTTCGGCATTCCCGAACCCGACCAACTCATCTTTATCTCGTGGTTCACCGGCGGCGAAGTGTTCCGCAGCGGTGCGACCTGGCAGCGTGGAAACGGCCGCATTTTCTATTTCCGCCCCGGTCACGAAACCTACCCGACCTACCACCACAAACAAGTGCAGCAGGTCATCACCAACGCCGTCCGCTGGGCTCGCGCCACCGTATGCATTCCCGACGTCTGCCCGAACGCCAAACCCCTCGAACCTCTCCCTGCCGACGCCGAAGCCGCCGGCCGTCCCACCATCGGTCACAAATAATCTCCTCATGCCCTCCCCTAAAAAAATCCCGCTCGTCCGCGTCGCCATCATCGGCACCGGCGGCATGGCCAACAACCACGCCAAACGCTTCAAAGAAATCCCCGGCTGCAAACTCGTCGCCGCCGTCGATGTGAGCCGCGAACGCGTCGAAAAATTCTCCGCCGAGCACGGCATCGTCAACGTATTCGACTCGGTCGATGAACTGCTCGAGTGGAACCAGTTTGACGCGGTCTCCATCGTCACACCCGACCCCTTCCACGCCGCGCAATCCATCCAATGCCTCAAGGCCGGCAAACACGTCCTCTGCGAAAAGCCTCTCGCGCTCAACCACGCCGACGCTCTGAAGATGGTCCTCGCCGCCAAGAAGGCCGGCGTGATCAACATGGTGAACCTGTCCTACCGCGACTGGCCCGCCATTCAGGCCGTCCAGGCCGTGATCGCCTCGGGCAAGATCGGCGAGGTCCGACACGTCGAAGCCAGTTACCTCCAGTCCTGGCTCCCCAGCAAGGTCTGGGGCGACTGGCGCACCACGTCCGCCTGGCTCTGGCGCCTTTCCACCAAGCACGGCAGCCGCGGCGTGCTCGGCGACATCGGCGTGCATATCGTCGATTTCGCGACCTTCCCCACCGGTCCGATCAAGTCGGTTTACGGCAAGCTCAAGGTCTTCGACAAGGCCAAGGACAACTGCGTCGGGGAATACGTTCTCGATGCCAACGACTCCGCCGTGATGACCGTCGAGTTCGCCAATGGCGCGCTCGGCACGATCCATACCACGCGCTGGTCCGGTGGACACGCCAACCGCCTCTTCCTCAAAATCTCCGGAGACAAGGGCTCCGTCGAGATCGACTCCGAGCGCTCCACCACGAGCTACAAGATCAGCGTCGGCACCGATCTCGACAAGGCGCAGTGGAAGGAAGTCGCCGCCAAGCCGACTCCCAACAACTACGCCCGCTTCATCAAGGGCATCCGCACCGGCAAGCAGGACCAGCCCGAC
>JAHFTG010000339.1 GCA_023269455.1 Opitutaceae bacterium
GGGCGTCGGGCGTGGCGGCGCGGGTTTTTTCCCAGATGGTGGCGGGCGTGTCGTCTTCGACGGGTTTGCCGGTGGCGGGGTCGAAGCAGGTGGCGACGTGGCTGAACCAGACTTTGAAGAAGTCGGTGAGCTCGGTCATCGTGCCGACGGTCGAGCGCGAGGTTTTGACGGTGTTGGTCTGCTCGATGGCGATGGACGGGCGGATGTTCTCGATGGAGTCCACCTTGGGCTTGTCGAGGAGGTCGAGAAACTGGCGCGTGTAGGCGGAGAACGTCTCGACGTAGCGGCGCTGGCCTTCGGCGTGGAGCGTGTCGAAAACCAGCGAGCTTTTACCTGCGCCGGAGAGACCGGTAACGACCACGTATTTGCCAAGGGGCAGGTCGAGGTCGAAGCCTTTGAGGTTGTTCTGGCGAACACCGCGCAGGCGGATGCATTCAGGCTGGTTTTTAGAGAGAGGGGGGACGGAGCGGGTCACGGCGCACACGGATGGACAGGGCCGGTCTGAAAGCAAACGCGGGTTGCAGGAACGGGCGAAGAATTCCGGCGGGCGGATGGGTTGCGATTATTTCCCGGTGAGGGCGAGGGTTGCGCCGGAGTTCTTGATGGCGGCGGCCACGGGAGCGGAGGGCTTCGTGTCGGTGACGATGGTGAACTTGGGATTGAACGGCGAGGTGAGGCTCATGGCCTTGCGGCCGAATTTGGAGCTGTCCATCGCGAAGAGCGTGCGTTCGGAAGCGGCGATCATTTTGCGCTGGGTGGCGACGATGAGGGTGTTGTGATTCCACACGCCGGCCTCGGTGATGCCCGCGCCGCCGAGGATGGCGATGTCGGCGTGGATTTGTTCGAGCGAGTGTTCGCAGAGCGGGCCGACGAGGACGCCGAGGCGGTTGTAGATGCTGCCGCCGGTCACGATGGTTTCGAGGGAGCCGATTTCGCTGAAGAGGCCGGCGATGGGGAGGGAATTGGTGATGACCTGGAGGCGTTTGGCGGCGAGCAGGCGGGCGACGGCGTAGGTCGAGGTGCCGCCGTCGAGGATCACGGTCATGCCGGGTTGGACTTGGTCCGCGATGAGGCGGGCGATGGCGAATTTTTCGCCGGCCTGGCGCTGGTCGCGGGAGATGAAGTCGTATTCCTTGGCAAGTTCGTCGGTCTCGATCAGCGACGCACCACCATGATGGCGGCGGAGCATGCCTTTGACTTCGAGTTCATCGAGGGCGCGACGAACCGTGGACAACGAGATGGCGAAGCGGGCGGCGAGGGTGTGCAGGTCGGCGTATTTGTGTTCACGGATGTATTTCTCGATGAGGTCGAGCCGCTGCTTGTTGGTCATGGTTCAAGGGGTCTAAGGGTTTGCGAACAAAGGTCGAGCCACCGCCATCGTGATGGCGCGCAGGGCTCGGACGACACGGGAAAATTTCATTGCCGGATGCCGGGGGCGGGCGAAAGTGAGACGATGAATCATCCTTTTCTTCAACTGCTGGTGCGCTGGTCGGTCCTGGCGTTGGGCGTGACGCTCGCCACCAAGTTGATCACGGGCATCCACTGCGATGACGTGGCCACGCTGGCGGCGGTGGTGTTGCTGCTGAGTCTTTTTAACGCGATTCTGAAGCCGCTTCTCGTGCTCTTCACGCTGCCTTTCATCCTGCTTTCGCTGGGGCTGGGAATGCTGGTGATCAACGCCTTTCTTTTCATGCTGGTGGGCGAGATGGTGAAAGGCTTCCGGGTCGAAAGTTTTTGGTCGGCGCTGGGCGGTGCGCTCATCGTCAGCATCACGAATATCATCATCAGCATGGTGATCGGCAAACGTCCGCGTCCGCCCGGATCTCCGGGCGCGGGGGCGCGTCCGGTCGCGAAGCGGGATGACGTGATCGACATTTGAGCGGTCCGGGGCGGACGGCTGTTTTCAATTTGACCGTGCGGGACGGCCCCGTGACGGTTGCACTTTCATCAACCCTCAGGCTTCTTTTCCATCATGGCTGAAACCACAGAATACGATCTCATTGTCATCGGCGGCGGCCCGGCGGGCTACGCGGGCGCCATTCGCGCCGGCCAACTCGGCAAGAAGGTTGCCTGCATCGAACTCGAACGGGCCGGCGGCACGTGCCTGAACTGGGGCTGCATCCCGACCAAGGCCCTTCTCAAAAGCGCCGAGCTCTACAACAAGATCAAGAAGGCCGAGGCTTTTGGCATCACCGCGAAGGACGTCACCTTTGATTTCGCCAAGGTCGTCGAGCGGTCGCGCGGCGTCGCCGTGCAAATGGCCAAGGGCATCGAGTTCCTCTTCAAGAAGAACAAGGTCGATTACTTTGTCGGCAAAGGCCACGTGACCGCGCCCGGCATGGTTGAAATCACCGAGGGCGAACACAAAGGGAAGTTTTTCAAAACGAAAAACATCCTCATCTCCACCGGCTGCAAGATGCGCCGCATTCCCGATCTCACGGTGGATGGCGTGCGCGTGATGACCTCCCGTGAAGCCCTCGCCAACACCAAGCTGCCGAAGTCGATCGTGATCGTCGGCGCGGGTGCGATCGGCGTGGAGTTCGCCTATTTCTACAACGCCTTTGGCTCGAAGGTCACGCTGGTCGAGATGGTTGACCAGATCCTGCCCGTCGAGGACGAGGAGATTTCGAAGACGCTCCACCGCGCCCTCGAAAAACAGGGCATCACCATCCTCACCGGCACCAAGTGCGAAAACTTCCGCGTGGGCAAAGACTCGGTGAAAGTGGACCTCGTCACCGGCGACAAGAAGCAGGAAGTCGAAGCCGAAGTCGTTCTCTCCGCCATTGGCGTCGTGGCCAACATCGAAGGCGTGATCTCGCCTAACGTGAAGATCAC
>JAHFTG010000075.1 GCA_023269455.1 Opitutaceae bacterium
CTATGTTTTTGTGTTCAGGGATTCCTTGTCGGACTTAGTGGCACTGTCGTTGGTCTTTTGACCGGATTTATATTTCTCCAGGAGCGTAATGATGTGCTTCATCTATTCGTTCGTCTGACAGGGAGCCAAGAAGCACTGGAACGATTCTATCAGTTCAGCACCGTGCCTGCGTATATTGAGCCCTTCGATCTTTTGGTGATTATTACAGGCACCATAACTATATCAACTTTAGCGGGTATTTTCCCTGCCTGGCGTGCTGCCCGCCTCAAACCCGTGGAGGCTCTGCGCAATGAGTGATGTCATCCTCGAAGCCCGCGCCCTGCGCAAAACCTACCTGAGCGGCGACCGTCGTCTGGAAGTGCTGAACGACGTCGCCCTCACCGTGGCGCGTGGCGAAAGCGTGAGCATCCGCGGTGAATCCGGCTCTGGCAAATCGACCCTTCTCCACCTGCTCGCGGGCCTCGACCAACCCGACTCCGGCGAAGTCCTTTGGGCCGGCTCGACTGCCACGGGCACCGACCGCCGAGCCAAGTTTCTCGGGATGGTTTTCCAGTCATTCTACCTCATCCCCGAGCTCGATGCCTTGGAAAACGTCGTCATGGCCATGCGCATGACCGGACGCGTTGGCGCCGCCGAGCGCGCCCGCGCCAAGGCGATGCTGGCCCGCGTGGGGCTGGCTGAGCGCGCGCATCATGTGCCCGCGCATCTTTCCGGAGGCGAACGCCAGCGCGTCGCCGTGGCCCGCGCGTTGATCAACTCTCCTCAACTGCTCCTCGCCGACGAGCCCACGGGCAACCTCGACGAAAAGACTGGTGACGCCGTCATCGCCTTGCTGCTCGAACTCTGCGCCGAGACGCAAACCGCGCTTGTGCTCGTCACGCACAACGCCGCCTACGCGGCCAAGACCGGTCGCTCCCTTTTCATGCACGACGGTGTGCTCAAGAATGCCTGATACCCCTGTTAACCCAGTTCGTCCCATGAGCCTCTTCTCCTCCTCCAAGCCCAAGATCAAGTGTGGTGTCGCCGGCGTCGGCTCCCTCGGCCAGCACCACGCGCGCATCTACGCCGCGCTGCCCAACGTGGAGTTCGTCGGCATCTACGAGGCGAGCGACGAACGCGCCAAGGAGATCTGCGCCAAGTATAACTGTCGCCGCTTCGCCAGCATCGAGGAACTCGGCGAGGCCTGCGACGCCGTCTCGGTCGTCGTCCCCACCGACAAACACGCGCTCGTGGCCCTGCCGCTCCTTGCGCAAAAATGCCACCTCCTCATCGAGAAACCGATCACCGCCACGCTGGAGGAAGCCGAGCAGGTGCTCGCCGCCGCGCAGGCCAACCACTGCATCGTGCAAGTCGGCCATATCGAGCATTTCAACCCGGTGATGAGTTTCATGGAGAAACACATCGACCGCCCCGGCTACATCACCGCCGAGCGTCTCGCGCCCTACACCCCGCGCGGCACGGAGGTCGGCGTGGTGCTGGACCTGATGATCCACGACATCGGCATCGTGCTCGCCCTCGCGAAGTCACCCATCCGCAAGATCGACAGCGTCGGCATCAACGTGCTCTCCAAAACCGAGGACATCGCTAACGCCCGCATCGAGTTCGAGAGCGGCTGCGTGGCCAACCTCAGCGCGAGTCGCATGAGCCTCAAAAAGAACCGCGAGATCCGCATCTTCCAGGACAACGCCTACCTCTCGCTCGATTTCATGAACCAGAAAGGGCACCTCGTGAAAAAGAGCGACCTCATCGCCTACGGGTTGAAGCTCAAGGTCGGTCTCGCCAAGGCGGGCGACGCCAGCTCGATCCCGGTCGAGGATATTCCCATCGAGAAGGACGAGCCGTTGAAGCTGGAGTTGCAGCATTTCACCGAGAGCGTGGCCGAGCTGAAGCAGCCCAAGGTCGGCGCGAAGCTCGCCAAAACCGCGCTCGAAGTCGCGATCCAGATCACCGAGCAGATCAAGGCGGCTAAGAAATAAGGATTTCGCGATGACTGCCGCCGCCCCTTTCCATCTGCCGCCGCCCGCGACTGCGCGCGTGGACTTGCTGGTGATCGCGGGCGAGCACTCGGGCGACCAACACGGCGCCACGATGGTGGGCGAACTGCGTGCGAAAAATCCGGGTCTCTCCATCGTGGCATTGGGCGGGCCCGAGTTGGCGAAGGCCGGGGCGCAAGTCCTCCACGACATGACCGCCTCGTCGGTGGTCGGATTGGTCGAGGTGCTTAAAAATTATCCGTTTTTCAAAGCCCTCTTCGAGGAAACCCTGCGCTGGATCGCCGAGCACAAGCCGCGCGCCATCTGCTTTGTCGATTATCCGGGGCTCAACCTGCGCCTCGCGAAGGCGCTGCGTGAACGCGGACTTTCGGTGAAGGGCGGCGGGAAAATTCCGCTGCTCTTCTACATCTCCCCGCAGATCTGGGCGTGGAAGGCGAAACGTCGGTTCACGATGGCGCGCGATCTAGATACGCTCGCGGTGATTTTTCCGTTTGAAGTCGAATGCTACCAAGACACGGCGCTGCCGGTGGAGTTTGTGGGGCATCCTTTCCTGGACGAAGGACACGACGCGCCCGTGCGTTACGATCCCGACGGGCCGATCCTCCTTCTCCCTGGCAGCCGCAAGCAGGCGGTGGGGCGGATCTTCCCGCTGTTGCTCGCGGGGTATGCGGCCTATGGGAAGCGCGCCGCCGTGGTGCTTTATCCGAGCGACGACATCCTTGATGTGCTGAAGGCGGCGAATCCGCCGGCCCACGTGCGCCTGCTGCCCACGGGCACGCAGGTGGCGGCGTCGGCGGTGCTCACGTCGAGCGGGACGATGTCGATGCATTGCGCACTCGCGGCGATTCCCGGCGCGGTCGTGTATCGGGCGAATCCGCTCACCTACATTCTTGGGCGTATGCTGGTGAAGATCGAGTATCTCGGCATTGCCAACCTGCTCCTCAAAGAGCCGATGTATCCTGAGTATATTCAGGGGGCGGCGACCCCGAAGGCGTTGGCCGCCGAGCTGACGGATTGCTTGGCCAACATAGACCGTCTCATCCGCACTCAATCGCAGGCGGAGCGGTTGCGCGCCTCGCTGCGCCGCCCGGCCAACGGCACGGCGGCGGACTGGGTGGCGCGTCACTTGAAGTGAGGGCGGATTTTTAACGCGAAGAGCGCGGAGACCTCGCGAAGGGCGCGAAGATTTACGGAATCGACTTGGCGATCTTAGCATCCGCTCTTCGCGCTTCGGCGTTAAAATACTCGGACAGGCATCACCATCGTGCCGCCGGCCTGGGACTCGATTTGTTTCCAGATGGTCTCGGCTTTGGCGTCCACGATGGCGCGTGCGCGACCGACCTGGGCGGCGCGGGCGGCGCGGTTTTCGTCGGCGATTTTCGCGAGATCGTCGAGGTTGTAGAGGAAGACGTTGTCCAGCTTCGCCACCGCCGCGTCGATGTCGCGGGGCAGGGCGAGGTCGATGAAGAAGAGCGGGTCGGCCCGGCGTTTTTTCATCGCGGCGACGACGTGCTCCGCCGTGACCACGGTTTCGGGCGCGGAGGTCGAGCCGACGACGATGGCGTAGTCGGAGAGTTGCGCGGCGACGTGTTCCCACGGGAGCGCGGTCGCTCCTAGCGTGGTGGCGAGTTCCATCGCGCGGCCGAGGGTGCGGCTGGCGACGGTGAGCGAGGCGGCGCCGCGGCTTTGGAAGGCCTTGGCGGTTTTTTCGCCGATGTCACCCGCGCCGAGGAGCAGGATGCGCGTAGTGGAGAGGTCACCGAAGATCTTGAGGGCGAGATCGACGGCGACGTTGGCCACGCTGATCTGGCCTTCGTTGATGGCGGTGTGGGTGCGGACGTGCTTCGCGTATTGGAAGGTTTTTTGGAAGACGCGGTTGAGCACGGGACCGGCGGTGCGGCGCGTCTGGGCCTCGGCATAGGCGTCTTTTACTTGTCCGAGGATTTCGGTTTCGCCGAGCATCTGGGAATCGATGCCGCAGGCGACGGCGAGGAGGTGCTCGATGGCGGCGCGGCCGTGGGACTGGCGGCAGATGGCGGCAAAGGCGTCGGGCGAGAGGCCTTGGAACGTGCAGAAAGCGTCCTGGAGGCGGGCGAGGGCGTCGGGAGATTCGGCGACGCCGTAGAACTCGACGCGGTTGCAGGTGTTGAGCACGGCGACTTCGCGCAGGCCGTTGAGCGTGCCGAGCGTGGTGTGAAACGCATCGAGCTTGTCCGGGGTGAGCGCGAGGCGTTCGCGCAGCTCCAGAGGCGCGGTGTGGTGGCTCGCGCCGATCAGAAAAAGCGTGGCGGACGAGGCGCTCATTTCAGGATGACGGCCGCAGGAGGCGCGGACGGCAGGGGCGGTCGGCTGGAGTTGACGGGTTTGAGCGAGAGGAGGGCGGCCGCGAAGAGCACGATGCAGGTCCACGCGAGGCGCTTGGAGAGGAGGAGGTTTTTGAGGCGCAGGGTGAGCACGGCGGCGTAGGCGGCCCAGACGGCGACGGTGGTGACGATCTTGGTGAGGTTGACCTTGTCGATGTCCTCCAGCCAGTAAACGGAGCCGACGGCGAGCGAGGCGGTGAGGATGACCACGCCGGCGGCGAGCAGGCGGAGGTTGATGTGGTCGAGGTCGCGGATCGGAGGAAGAAAGGCGAAGAGGCCGTGCAGGCGGTGCTGTTTCAGGCTGAACACCTGGAGCAGATACATGATCGAGGTGAGCGCGAGGAGCGCGAAGACGCCGTAGCTGAAGAGGGCGAGCGCGGCGTGAAACTCGATCCACGGATTGCCGCCAAAGATGCCGACGCGGCGGGTGGCGTCCCACGCGGGAATCGCGAGCGAGACGCAGGTGAGGACGGCCGACAGCAGCGACGTGAAATAGCCGAGTAGGCTCAGGCGGAAGGTGACGCCGATGACGAGGTAGAGCGCGATGGCGGACCAGGCGGTGAACTGGAAAATCTCAAACGTGTTGCCGAGCGGGCAACCTTTGACAGAGAGGCCGCGTTGGTAGAGGCCGAAGGTCTGGATGACAAAGCCGACCGCGACGATCGTGTAGGTGAGCGCGAGGGATTGGCGGCGTGAACGGAGCAGGGCGATGGTGCCCAGCACGAAGCCCGCGAGGTAAAACGCGGTGGCAAACCAGAGCCAGGTGCGATCGGTGAGTTCGGGCATGGGCGGACGGAGGAAGGGGCACGATGCGCGGCGAGGGCGGGGGGCGCAAGTCGGGGTATTGAGTGGAGGTGAACCGGAGTCGGACTGCGGAGTTGTTGACCACTCATGGAATCGCCCAACGGGGCGATTCGGTGGGAGCGGTTACGGCCAATGGCCTTCACGATTAAACGGAGGAGCAGTTGATACCGCCGGGGAAGGAAAGGGCGCGGCCTTACTGCCGCTGGTTCCATGCGACGAGGTCGGCGTAGCGCACGCCGTGTCCGCCGAAGAGGTCGAGCGCGCTGCCTACGGTGAGATCGAGTTTGCCGCCGCTCGCCTGCTCGACCTTGCGCACGTCGTCAATCGTGGCGACGCCGCCGGCGTAGGTCATCGGGCATTTGCCCCACGCGCCCAGCAACGTGACCAACTCCGCGTCGATGCCGCCACACAGGCCTTCGACATCGGCTGCGTGGATGAGGAACTCCGCGCAACTCCCCGCCAGCCGGTCGAGCGTCTGAGGGGTCACGTGGAGGTCGGTCAGCGTTTGCCAGCGATTCATTGCGACCGTCCAGCCGGTCGCGGTGCGGCGGCAGCTCAGGTCGAGCACGAGGCGGTCGGCGCCGACGCGGCGTTTCAACGCGTCGAGGCGTTCGTCCAAAAAATGTCCGGCGGCGTCGAAAAGCCACGACGTCACGATGACATGGCTGGCCCCGTGGTTGAGCCAGGTTTCGGCGTTGTCGGCGGTGATGCCGCCGCCGATGTGGAGACCGCCGGGAAAGGCGGCCAGCGCCTCGCGCGCCGCGTCGTCGTTGCCTTGGCCCAGCTTGATGACGTGGCCGCCGGTGAGCGCATCGGCGCGGTAACGGGCGGCGAAGGCGGCGGCACTCTGGTCGCTCACGAAGTTCTCGCGCAGACCGGTGCCATCATCGCGCAGACTGCCGCCGACGATCTGCTTCACTTTGCCGTCGTGGAGGTCGATGCAGGGGCGGAACTTGGTCATGGTCGGATAAAGCTTCGCACCGTAGGAGCCGGGGCGCGTTAGGCAATGCAGCTTTGTCAAGAAGCTGACAGCTAAGAGCTGAGAGCGCAGAGTCGGGAGCCAGCGGACAATTGGGTCGTTCGAGTATTGTTGTATTTTAGGTTCCAGCTTTAAAAAGTGACGACTTAAAAGGGCCGGTCAAAACAGGTTAAAATCTTAAAAATATTTGTAATGAATATAACGCAAGCAGACCTTCTTAAAGCCACGGCAAAGCTCGGTTTGACCGAACCACAGGCTCGCGAACTTTGGGAGCACCTTGACGACTCGGTCTCTACGTATGACAAGCCCAAGTTTACGGCGGCCAATGTGATTTATTACGTAGGCGCCCTTATCGTCATTGGCGCGATGGGTTGGTTCATGACCAAAGCTTGGGAAGACTTGGGTGGATTGGGCATTTTTTCTTTATCCTCTCTCTACATCGTATTTTTCGTCTTAGGGGGGTCTTTTTTATGGAGGAAGCCCGCCTTGAAAATCCCCGCCGGGCTTTTGCTGACTATCGCCGTCTGTATGGTCCCTCTCGCCACCTACGGTATTGAGCGTTGGACGGGCTATTGGCCGGAATCAGATCCGGGCGGCTTCACCAATTTTCATCCGTATATGAACAGCAGTTGGCTGATCATGGAGCTGGCCACGATTATTGTCGGCGTCATCGCCCTGTGCCTCTGGCGCTTCCCGTTTCTCACCGCACCCATCGCCTATGCCCTGTGGTTCATGTCCATGGATTTTGCCGATTTCATTTACCATGGGCACTATGGTGAGCGCGAATTTATCAGCATGAACTTTGGACTGTGCATGCTGGCGGCCACTTACTTCCTCGATCTCAAATCAAAGTTATCGGACTTAAGTTTCTGGGGCTATCTTTTTGGCGTGCTAGCGTTCTGGGGCGGCCTTTCCTCCATGGATAGTGACAGCGAACTATCCAAGTTCATCTACTGCCTCATTAATTTGTTTTTAATTTTTCTATCGGTGGCCTTACGCCGGAAAGCATTTCTCGTCTTCGGTGCTTTGGGACTTCTTGGCTACCTGTATCACCTAGCTGACATGGTTTTTGCGAACTCCCTCTATTTTCCCTTCGTTCTCAGCTTAATCGGCATATTGGTGATCGTTGGCGGTTTTATTTTTCAAAAGAATCAAAAGCGAATCGAGAACCTCTTCTCGCAACGAATACTCCCGCATATTTCCGGACTAGTGCCGGCGAGGGTATTGACTGAGTAAAACACCACGACCAATCCATGGAAAGAAGGACGGCCGAATGGAGATGTATTTCAGGGTGTATCTTTCCCGGGCGGTGCCCCCGGCCCTGACTCGTCCGGGTAAACGATTCCGTCTCTAAATTTAGAATCAGGCCCGGCGGGCGATCCAGAAGCGGCATTCGTCGGAGAAATCTTCGACGGCGGAGGATTCTTTGGCGACGTCGCGGCGCATGATGTCGTGCTCGTGCACCCAGCCGGTGGCGGCGAGATCTTCGAGGATTTCGGCGCGGTCGGGCAGGTGCATGAACGTGCGGCTGCCGACGTCGTCCTCGAAGTAGCGGTCGCCGTATTCGAGGAGGCGGGGGTCTTGGGTGCCGTTGGCCCAGCGGAGGGCTTCGAGGCGCCACATGGCCTTTTCCTGACGCGAGTGGTCGCGGTCGTGGGTCGTGAAAAGAAACGGCGCGCCGGGGACGACGACGGCGGCGAGTTCGCGCAGGGCGGCACGGCGGTTTTCGCGGCCGGGGATCTGCATGAGGCCGTTGAACATGAAGAGCACGCCGTCGAAATGCGTGTCGCCGAAGACGCGGTCGACGGACAGGCGGGTGGCGTCGGCGTGGCGGACGGCGATGGATGAGACGGCGCGTTCGGCGAAGAGGCTGCGGGCCTGGTCAACGAGGTCTTCGGCGAAGTCGAAGGCGGTGAGGTTGGCGTAACCGGCCTCCCATAGGCCGAGCGTGACGCGGCCCGCGCCGCAACCGGCTTCGAGGAGGGCGGCGGCTTTGTCAGGGAAGAAACACTCGATCAAGAGGCGCTCGGATTCCCAGAGGCCGAGGTGGTGCGCGGCGTGCGCATAGTGGACGACCGCGAGCGGGTCGTTGAAGTCGGCGCGGACGGTGGCGGCGGTGATTTTGGCGGAGGTTTTCAACGCGGAGGGGCGGAGAACGCGGAGGAGGCGGAGGAAACTGAAGGCTTCGCGTGCTTGGCGATCTTGGCGTTAAATTCAGACCTTCTTTTTCCAGGCGGCGATGAACATGCCGTTGGAGTTGAACTCGTGGGGGAGGATGAAAAGTTGAGAGTTGAGAGCTGAGGGTTGAGAGCTGAAGACAGGAGACGGTTCGAACTCGGGGTGGGCGGCGGTGAAGGCGTTGGCGATGGCGGTGGTCTCGCTTTTCGTGAGCGTGCAGACGGCGTAGAGGAGGCGTCCGCCGGGCTTGAGCGCGCCGGCGGCGTGGTTGAGGAGCTGAAGCTGGATTTCGGCGAGCTCCTTCACGTCGTTGGGCGTGGTCGTCCAGCGGGCGTGGGGGTTGCGCTGCCAGGTGCCGACGCCGCTGCACGGGGCGTCGATGAGGATGCCGTCGAACTTCGTCTTGGTGGGGAGGAAGGGGCCGCCGTTCCAGGTGTTGGCGCGGTAGTTGAAGACTTGGGCCCGGGCGGCGCGTTTGCGGAGGGCGGCGAGGCGGCCGGTGTTGCGGTCGGTGGCCCAGATGAGGCCTTTGTTTTCCATCAGCTCGGCGAGGTGGAGGGTTTTGCCACCCTGGCCGGCGCAGGCGTCCCACCAGGTTTCGCCGGGCTTGGGCGCGGCGGCGTGGCCGACGAGCTGCGAGGCTAGGTCTTGAATCTCGAAGACGCCCTTTTGAAACTCGGAGGTTTTGTAGAGATCGGTCTTGCCGGAGTAGGCGAGAGCGGTGGGGCGCAGGGCCTCGGGGATCAGAGGAGTGGTTGGCGGCGTGCAGTTGCCCAGCGAGCGGGGGAGGGCGGCGGCGAATTCTTTTTGGACGCGAATCCAGAGCGTAGGCTCGTGCTGGAGGTGACGCAGGTAGGCGGGCGAGAGATCG
>JAHFTG010000340.1 GCA_023269455.1 Opitutaceae bacterium
GACGAGGACGAGTCCTTCGCGGTCGCGGAAGCAGTGGACCTGTTGACCTTGCACGACAAACACGTTCCCGGCCGAGACCGGAAACGATTCGCCTTCGAGCACATGGCGTCCGCGTCCGCTCAGCACCAGCACGAGTTCGCAGAAATCATGATAGTGATCGGTCTCGGTGACATCGTGGGGATGCGAGGGCCGTCCACTTGGTTCGGTTTTTACCCGTCGCGCGGTGACGGGGAAGCCGTCCGAACCGAAATAATCAGTGCCTTTGGCGAGCAGGGCCATGCATCTACTAGCACAAACGATCAGGCATTCGGCAAGGAAATGTGGTCGTGCCGTAAGACCGGCGGTGCAAGCGGCGGGCTGCGGGCGGTTTTCCGGTGCGTGTTTAAGGCCGCGTGCGGCTCGGTGTCGTATGCGGCAGTGCCGGCGGCGTGCATGACGCGGAGGGCTGTAAAGGGCGACGACGATGCCAGCATGCCCAGCCCACGTGGGGCAACTGGACCATCGGCGCGCCTCCTTCACCACGCAGGATGCCCGGCAGTGGGCGCAGTGGGGCGTGGACTATCTCAAATACGACTGGTTTCCCAATGACGTGCCGCACGTCAAGGAGATGACCGATGCGCTTCGTTCGACCGACCGCGACATCGTTTATTCCCTCTCGAATACCGGACTCTACGACAGTGCGGCAGACTACACCGCATCTCGCCAACGCCGGGCGCACCACCGGAGACATCGTCGATACACTAGGAAAGAGTGAGCCGCATCGGATTCAATCAGGATCGCTGGGCGGCCTGCAATGGCCCCGGTCATTGGAACGCCCCCGATAAAACGATTTTCGTGGTCCGCGACCTCTGGATGCAGAAAGATCGGGGAGCCTTTAAGGGTAAGTTTGAAACTAAAGTGGCGCCGCATGGAGTCGTGCTGATTCGCCTGATTCCCTCTGAATAAAGATCCTCGGGGCTTGCCCCGAGGATCTTTACTCAGGTCTATCCATGCGGCGATGCCTCCGAGGACTTTTTTTTGCCGTCGATGGTGCCGTCGCCGCAGACGGAGCGGGGACTCAGTGGCCGCCCGCCGCCACGACGACTCCACTGGAGTTGCTCAGCTTCGGCCAAATGAAGCCGTAGAGCGCGATGTAGGCGAAGCAACCAAGCGGCACGATGAAGCCGAGCGACATGGAATAGACGTCCGCAATGTGTCCCATCAGCAGCGGCAAAATCGCGCCGCCGACGATGGCCATGACGATGAACGACGCGGCCTTTTTCGATTGCGCGCCGAGACCGTGGATGCCGAGCGCGAAGATCGTCGGGAACATGATCGACATGAAAAAGAAGCTGAGGAACAGCGCGCCGACGGACACCCAGCCGAGTCTCATCACGATGAGGAGCATCAGGAAAACATTGATGACCGCGAAGGCGCCGAGCGTGCGGTTCGCGCGGGTGACGCTCAGGATTGCGCTGCCAACAAAGCGGCCGAGCAAGAACAGCACGAAGCCGCCGTAGCCGAGGATTTTCGAGGCGCCGCTGTCGGTGATGGCGAGTGCGCCGTTGCGCGTTTCCACCCAGGTGGCGGGCAGCAGATTGGCCATCTGCGCGGTGAGCGCCGGGATTTCGGAATGGATGTAGTTGATGAAAAATCCGAAGACGCCGGTCTGTGCGGCGCAGTAGAGGAATTGGGCAAGCACGGCCATGACGAAGTGGGGGTGGCGCCAGATATGCACGGCTTCGCCGGCGGTTTTCCCGTCGGCCGCGTAATCGTCGGGCGTGTTGATGTCGGGCACGTTGGCGAAGCAGAAGATCGCGAAGAGCACGCCCACGACGACGGCGACGCCCATGTAGGGGATGAAGAGCGATTCATTGGCGTTGGCGTTCACGGTCGTGCTTGCGGAAACGAAGCTGCCGCCGACCACGGGGCCGAGGATCCAGCCCACGCCGTTGCAGGACTGCGCCATGTTGATGCGGGTCGCGTCCATCTTCGGATCGCCGAGCACGGTGGCGTAGGGGTTGGCGATGGTTTCGAGCGTGGCGAGGCCGATCGCGAGGATGAAGAGGCCGGTGAGGAAGGCCCAGTATTGGTTGATCTGAATCGCGGGGATGAACCAAAGCGCGCCGGCGGCGATGAAGGCCAGGCCGGTGAGAATGCCGATTTTGTAGCCGTAGCGGCGCGCCAGCCAACCGGCGGGCAACGCCATGATGAAATAGCCCATGTAGTTGGCGCACTGCACGAAGGCGGACTGCATTTTATTCAGACTCATCGTGGTCTGGAAATGCTTGTTGAGGATGTCGATCATGCCGTTGCAAAAGCCCCAGAGGAGGAAGAGGGAGCTGACGAGACAGAAGGTGCCGAGGTAGTTTTTACCGTCGGATGTGCGGAACAGGCCGGATTTCATAATAGAACGATGAGGGGTTTAATAACTGGACTGGAGAAGATGAGAGGGTTTTACGGGAGACGGTAGATGGTTTGCGCGTTGCCGCCAAGGATCGCGTTGCGCTCATCGGTCGAAAATGGACTTAGGGCGTCGGTGACGATGGTTTTCCACCGGGAGTAGCCGACGCCGACGAGACACACGGGCCAGTCGCTGCCGAAGAGCAGGCGCTTCGGGCCGAAGGCTTCGAGGACGACGTCGAAATAAGGCTTCAGTTGTGCGGGCGTCCACGTGGCGACATCGGCCTCGGTGACCATGCCGGAGAGTTTGCAGGAGACGTGCGGGCGGCGGGCGAGTTCGCGGATGTGGCGTGCCCACGGTTCGAGTTCGCCGGCGGCGATGCGGGGCTTGGCGATGTGATCGAGGATGAAGACCTGGTCGGGGTGCCGATCGACGAACGTGATC
>JAHFTG010000076.1 GCA_023269455.1 Opitutaceae bacterium
ATTTTGAGCACTTGGCGCAAGCGGCGGAGACGGGGCTTTACGATACGCTGGCGCATCCCGATCTCGTGAAAAACGAGGCGCCGAAGGAGTGGGATTTCGCGCGCATCCGGCCTTACATCGAGCGGTCGCTGGACCGGATCGCGGCGACGGGCGTGGCGATGGAACTGAACACGAGCGGCATGAACAAGACGCTGCCCGAGATGAATCCGGGGCGGTCGCAACTCGCGCTGATGCGGGCGCGGGGGATTCCGGTCGTGATCGGAGCCGATGCGCACATGCCGCAACGCGTGGCCGACGGCTATGAGGCGGCGCTGCGGACGCTGGAGGAAGTCGGATACCGTGAGGTGAGTCTGTTTCTCGAACGGAAGCGGCACACGGTGCCGATCACGAAGGCGCTGGCGTCGCTGCGTTGAGGCGTTCCGGCGCCGCGCGGCGAGTCAAGGGTGCGGCGGTGACGTGAGGGCGCGGTGGGCGCGGGCGAGGGATTCTTTTAATTTTTCCACGCGGAGGGGTTTGCTGAGGAAGTCGTTCATGCCGGCCTCGAAGGCGTGCTGGCGGTCTTCGGCGAAGGCGCCGGCGGTGAGGGCGATGATCCAAGGGCGTTCGCGCCATTCGGGGCGGGCGCGGATGCGGCGGGTGGCGGTGAGGCCGTCCATGTTGGGCATATGCACGTCCATGAGAATCACGTCGAAGGCGCGGCGTTGCAGCGCGCCCAGGGCTTCGACGCCGTCGGAGACGACTTCGATGGTGTAGCCGAGGCGTTGAAGGGTGAGTTGGGCGACGCGTTGGTTGACGCTGTTATCCTCGGCCATGAGGACGGTGAGCGGCATGGTGTCGCCGGGGCGGTCTGGCGTGGCGGCGGGAGCCGGCAGGAAGGGTGTGGCGGAGTGATCGGCCGTGAGGACGGGAATCGTGAGGGTGAAAACGGAACCGTGGCCCGGCTCGCTTTCGACCCCGAGGGTGCCGCCCATGAGTTCGGCGAGCCCGCGACTGATCGCGAGGCCGAGGCCGGTGCCGCCGTGTGTGCGGGTGATGGAGGTGTCAACCTGATGAAACCGTTCAAAGAGTCCGGCCTGTTTGTCTTTGGGGATGCCGAGACCGGTGTCGCGCACGTGGAAGTTTACGGTGCAGCCTTGCGGCGTGATTTGCTGTGCGTCGGCTGCGACGCTGATGGTGCCGTGTTCGGTGAATTTCACGGCGTTGCCGAGGAGGTTGACGAGGATCTGGCGGAGGCGGGTGGCGTCGCCGGTGACGATGCGGGGGACGCCGGGGCCGATCTGGCGGTTGATCTCCAGGCTTTTTTCCTGGGCGCGGGCGGCGACGAGGTCGATGGCTTCCTCGATGCACATGAGGAGGTCGAAGGGCTGGTGCTCCAGCTCGACGCGACCGGCTTCGATCTTCGAGTAATCGAGGGTGTCGTTGATGAGGGTGAGGAGGGTTTCGCCGGAGAGCTTGATCGTGCGCAGGTAGTCGCGCTGGTCGGGCATGAGCGGGGTGTCGGCGAGGATGTTGGTCATGCCGATGACGCCGTTCAGGGGAGTGCGGATCTCGTGGCTGATGTTGGCGAGGAAGGCGCTTTTTGCCTGGTTGGCGGCCTCGGCGATGCGGGCGAGGCGGTTGGCCTCCTCGATGGTGGCCTGGAGGGAGGCGTTGGCGGAGCGCAGGCTGTCCTCGGATTGGAGGAGGGCGATCATGCTCACGCGTTCACGGGTGATGTCGTGGTTGATGCCGTAGGCGCGGAGGGGACGGCCCTCGCGGTTGCGGAGGATGCGGCCGCAGTTCCGAATGTAGCGGAAATCGCCGGATCCGAGCATCACGCGGTATTCGAAATCAAACTCGCTGCGTTCGCCGGCGAGGTCGCTTTCCAAGTTCAGGTGGAGGTGGCGGTCTTCGGGCAAAAGGCATTCCTGCCAGAAATCGGGGCGGCCGGTAAACATGTCGCGCGTGACGCCGTGGAGCGAGAGCATGGCGTCGTCCCAAATGAGTTCGCCGGTCGTGAAATCGTGTTCCCAGATGCCTATGCCGGCCGCGCGGGCGGCGAGGCTGATGCGCTCGGCGAGGCGGGTGACCTCGATCTCCGCGCGCTTGCGCTCGTCGATGTCCTGAATCGTGCCGGACACGCGCACGACGCGTCCGGCGTCGGTCTCGGCGTGGCCGATGTTGCGCACCCAGATGATGCGTCCGTCGGCCCGTTTCAATTCCAGCTCCACATCGTAGGGCACGCCCATGGCGGTGCATTGGGTGAAGGCGGCCTCGATGATGGGGCGGTGGGGCTCGATGTAGGCGTTGATCGCCGCGTTAACGTCCACCGTGAGGGCAAACGGCTGGTCGTGAATGCGAAATGTCTCCGCGCTCCAGAGAAGCGTGCGGCTGCGCAGGTCGTATTCCCAACTGCCGATGCGGGCGATGCGCTGGGCTTCCCGGAGCATGGATTCGCTGCGGGCGAGGGCGGCCTCGTGCTCGATGCGTTCGGTGACGTTGGTCTCGACCGCCATGATGGCGATCATTTGCCCGGAGGGATCGCGGATGGGCAGGCCCTCGATCTGCACCCAGTAGCGGCTCCCGTTTTTTCTTTGGTTGAGAATCCGCGTGGAAAATTTCCGGCCCGCCCGTGCGGCCTCGCCCATTTCGCGTGACGCGCCGGGATCGCTTTCCGCGCAGGTCAGCACGGCGCCGGGCGTCTTTCCCAGCATGTCGGCCAATTCGTAGCCGGTGAGCCGCGTGAAGCTGGCGTTGACCCACAGGACCAGCCCTTGCGGATCGGTGATGATGAGGGAGTGCGGAGTTTGCAGTGCGACGATGGCCAGCAAGTCGTTGGTCGCGACCGGCAAATCACCCAACTTGGGCAAAGGTGCGTCGAAGAGAGGAATCATCGGGGACTGGGCTGCGTTCCTGCCACCCCGACAAACTCCTCTCCGGCCCGCACTCTAGCAAGTCACATGTGGCCCGGCCCGGCGGCGACCATGCAAAAAAACTGTCCTTTGCGCGGCCAAACCGTATCTCCGCTCCATGGCCTCCGCACTGCTCAACCTCCATGACTTCACGCGCGCCGAGCTCACGGCGCAGATCGAGGCATGGGGCTTCAGCCCGGTGCATGGCGCGCGGCTTTGGAACTATTTGTATTACGAAAGTGCGGCCAACATCCCGGCGATGATGGAGTTGCCGGTGCGCCTGCGCACGCGGTTGGAAACGGACACGACGCTCGGCCGCCTGCCGGTCTCGCGGGAGACGCACTCCGCCGACGGCTTCACGCGCAAATACCTGCTCGCGCTCGCTGACGCGCACCGCATCGAAACCGTGCTCATGCGCTATACGGGCCGCGTGACGGCGTGCGTGAGCTCGCAGGTCGGCTGCGCGATGGGCTGCGTTTTTTGCGCGACGGGCCAGATGGGTTACACGCGGCACCTCACCGCCGGAGAGATCGTCGCGCAGGCCGTGCATGTGGACCGCGTGCTGCGCTCGACTTCCGCCGACACGCCCGCGCTGGCCGAGCCGGGCGACGCCTCTCCGCATCATCGCCACGAACGCCTGCGCAACATCGTGCTCATGGGCATGGGCGAACCGTTGCACAACTACGACGCGGTGATGAAGGCCATCGACATCCTGCGCGACTCCTCGGGCATGGCGCTCGGCGCGAAAAAAATCTGTCTCAGCACGGTGGGCGTCGTGCCCGGCATCATTCGCATGGCCGATGAGAACCGCCCGATCCACCTCGCCGTGTCGCTCCACGGTGCGACGCAGGCCGAGCGGCTCGCGCTCGTGCCCGCCGCGCGGGCGTGGCCGCTGGACCAGTTGATGGACGCGTGCCGCTACTACACGACGAAGCTCGGGCGGCGGATTTTTTTTGAGTGGACGCTCATCGAGGGGAAAAACGACGGTCCGGCGCAGGCGCATGCGGTCGGTGCGCTCTTGCGCGGGATGCCGGCGCAAGTGAACCTGATCCCGCTCAATCCCACCGCCGGCTATGCCGGGGCGCCGACTCAGAACATCGCCGCAAAACAGTTCCAGGCGATCCTCGCCGATTACGGCTTGCCGAGCACGGTGCGCCAGCGGCGCGGTATCGACATCGGCGCGGGCTGCGGCCAGCTCGCGGTGGCGGAATGAGGTGTGTCCTGGCCTCGCGTTTAAGCGAGCGCGAGCTGGGCGGCCTTTACGAGCGCGGTGCCGCTGACCTGCACCGGAACGGGTGCGCCGAGTTTGCCGAGGCGCAGGGCGCGATCTTGCAACGTGAGCCATGCGACCGAAGCGGTTTCTCCGGAAAATGCCTGCTCGGCGGCGAGATCAAACACGGATGAGGGCAACGCGAGTTGGTCGCGGTCGAATGAGGCCTTGTCCGCCAGGAAAAGCGCCAATGACGCATCGAGCGTCTCGATCCACACGGTCGGCCGGGCAGGCGTCTTGTAGGTCAGGCCGTCGCCGTCCAGGTGCGCGGTCCACTCCATGAACAGCCGGAAGTGCTCGTGCAGGGTTGAGAGCGCGGTGTCGGCGGTCGCCGCCGTCCATTGGGAGGAAAAACTTTTTCGGTTTCTGAATTTGGGCACGTCCCATACGTCCAGCGAAAGCTTATGCTCGCCGCCCGTGCGGGTGAGCGTGCCGGTGACGACGTAGTCCAGGCCGTCTTGGGCAGTCTTCACGAGCTGGTGAATATCCTGCGGCATCCACTGCTTCGTGAGCAGCGTGTGCCGCGTTCCGCCGACCGATCCGATGATCGTCAAGGGCGTGTAATTATTTGAAAAATACAGGGTTTCGGCGAGCCAGAGTGGCAGGCCGCGCGCGAGCTTGCCCAGGTCGTCTTCCGTGCGGACGGGATGGGCCGTCTGCTGGTCGGATACGCCGGGCGTCGCGAGCTGGGTGAAGGCGATGCGCCGGTGGCGCGTGCTCTTGTCCGGCAGAATGCCCTCAACTTTTTCAAGTCCGTAGGCCCACACCGGCTTGCTTATGCTGATGAATGCCAGGCTGTCGCGGTCCAAGTCAACGGGCTCATTCGTCAGCGGCGCCGCCGGGAAAATGCCCGCCGGCGCGTGGACATGAGTGCGCTTTTTCGCGCCGATGAACTTTGCGAACAATCCCATGACATCTAGCCAATGAGCCTATCCGGCCAGCGCGAAACCTTTCGGTGTTTTGCGTCGCGACGGCGGAGGTTTTTACGAAATTATACCGAGCTCTTTACGTTTTTCAGAGTTATGCGCGCGCGTTCAACCGGTGGGTTTTAGCAGCGTGGGCGCGGCCAGTGTCGAGGGCGTGACGCCTTCGCGGATCGTGAGCGTCGCGAGAACTCTCGGCACATAGAGACGCGTCTCCGTGGGAAGGTTGGCCGCGATTTCTGAAAAGGTTTTGGCGTCCTGTTTTTTCAACATGCGCCCGACGCGACCTTCGCCTGCGTTGTAGGCGGCGAGGGCGAGCGGCCATGTGCCGAAACGGTCGTGGAGATTGTGCAGGAGTTTCGCGGCGGCGTGCGCGCTCTTCTCGGGATCGTTGCGCGTGTCGGAGGGAAACAAACTCAAGCCCAGGGCGCGCGCGGTGGCGGGCATGAGTTGAAACAAGCCGCTCGCGCCGACCGGGCTGCGGGCGCTGGGATTAAACATCGATTCCGTCTCGGCGAGCCAGGCGAGCTCGGTGGGCACGCCTTCGGCGGCGAAGATTTTTTTCAAGGTTGGCAGAAATTCGTCGGCGCGGGCGGGCCGCGGCCGGTCGCGCATCCGGTCCAGCCAGAGATCGTAAAGCGGGACGTCGGATGCGGCGCCGACGTTCGCAGGGGGAGGCGCGGGTGGCGTCGGCGCGGATGGCGGCACGGGCGGAACCGGAGCGGTGGCGGCGGCGTTTTCGACGATTTCTTTGGCGACTTCGATTTCGTCGATGCGCTCGGCGAGCCAGGCGGCATAGTCCTTATATTCGGGCAACGTGCGTAAAATAGCCAAAGCCGCCTTCGCCTCCGGCTCATAGGCGGCCAGCTCGGCGAGCGAGCCGGTCTCACGGGTCTTTTCGAGCTTCGCGGCAAAACCGTCCCACTCGGCGCGGGTGGGGAACGCGAAGCGCCTTTTGATCTCCGGCGGCGCGTAGGCCTCGAACAACGTCTGGCCGCGCTCATACAGCTCGTCGGCATCGGTGGACGACGAAGGCTGCGTGGGCGTCGTCGGGTCTGCGCATGCCGTGACGGCGGCAAGCAGGGGCGCGAGTCGCAGGATGTTGAAGGCGGGGAGGTTCACGCACTTGTCAGACCCGCTTTGGGGCGGTTTGTTACGCGGACGGCGGCCAGCGGGGCGGTGGCGGCGGACGCTTTCCCGTTTGACCCTCCCTCCGTGGCGCGTAGTTAAAACCCTCCCTCGGATGAATCGGGTCTATATCAAAACCTACGGGTGCCAGATGAACGAGCGCGACAGCGATGCCGTCGCGGCGATGCTTCGCGCCCGCGGCTACCGCATTGTCGGCGATGAGAACGACTGCGACATCATGCTGCTCAACACCTGCTCCGTGCGCGACGCCGCCGAGCAGAAGGCGATCGGCAAGGCCGGCTACGTCTCCCATCGCAAGAAACACCAGCCTGACTTCGTCCTCGGCATCCTCGGCTGCATGGCGCAGAA
The DNA here is from genome assembly GCA_023269455.1 of Opitutaceae bacterium. Taxonomy (GTDB): domain Bacteria; phylum Verrucomicrobiota; class Verrucomicrobiia; order Opitutales; family Opitutaceae; genus Rariglobus. The sequence goes on from JAHFTG010000076.1 coordinate 6,582, forward strand.
CCGCGGCGCCGAACTTTTGGACAAACTGCCCGACGTGGACCTCATCGTCGGCACGCAAAAATTCCACCAGGTTCCCGATTACCTTGATAATCTCCGCGCCGCGCGCGAGGCCGGCGTGCCCATCGGCGAGACCATCATCGACATCGCCGAAGAGGCCGGTTCGCAGAATACGATCAAAGATCACCTCGCGCCCGAGACCGATGCAAACGGTGCGACAACGCAGCAGGTCAACGCCTTCGTCTCGATCCAGCAGGGCTGCAACATGGATTGCCACTTCTGCATCGTTCCTAAAACGCGCGGCGACGAACGCTCCCGCCCGATGGAGGACATCGTGGCCGAGTGCGAAGGGCTGGCGAAGCGCGGTGTTAAAGAGATCACGCTCCTCGGCCAGATCGTGACGAGCTATGGCCGTCGCGACTATGCGCATACCGGCGGCGTGTCGCCCTTCGTGCAGTTGATCGAGAAGGTCCACGCCATCGACGGCATCGAGCGCATCCGCTTTACGTCACCGCATCCGCGCGGGTTTAAAGACGACCTCGTCGAAGCCTACGGACGTCTCCCGAAACTTTGCGAATACGTGCATCTCCCGATGCAGAGCGGCAGCAACCGCATCCTCAAGGCGATGAACCGCCCTTATTCTCGCGAGCGCTACAAGGAGATCGTGGACGCGCTTCGCGCCGTGCGGTCCGACATGTATTTCTCGACCGACATCATCGTGGGTTTCCCCGGCGAGACCGACGAAGACTTCGAGCAGACGCGCGAGCTGTTCGAGGCGTGCAACTACGACATGGCGTTCATTTTTAAGTATTCCATCCGCAGCGGCACGCCGGCGGCGGAACTCGGCGACCAGATTCCCGACGAGGTGAAAGAGCATCGCAACGCCGTGCTCCTCGACATCCTCCGCAAGAATTCCGAACGTCGCAACGCCGCCCTTCTCGGCACCGTCGAGGAAGTGCTCGTCGAAGGTGCTGACAAGACCGGCCAGCGGTTCACCGGCCGCACGCGCGGCAACCGCGTGACGATCTTCGATGCCGATCCGCGCCTTGTTGGCCAGCTCGTGCCGCTCAAGATCGACCGCGCCAGCATAAGCACGCTCTACGGCGAACTCGTGCTCGCCGGAGTCGAGAGCCCCGGTTCAACCTAATTTTTTACGCATGTCACTTTTACTCGCCACCCTCATTCCCGGTCTGCTGTTGCTCGCGCTCGGGACGCTTTTTCTGATCGGCAACTCGGCGATCACGGCGATGTTCAAGGCGCTGCCTCGTTCGCAGATCGCCGCGTATGTTTTCTTTGGATCGGGCGCGCTTTGGTTTCTTTACAACGCGTGGAATCTTTCGACGGCCGACTTCGGCGAGTATCATGTGCTGCTGACGGTTGGCTTCGCGGCGGTGGCCGTGTTGTCGTTCAAGCTGGTGCCCGATTTTCTCGCGGTGCGCGGCTTGTGCGTGCTCGTGCTGCTCGGTGCATCGCCGCTGCTCTACTCCGCTTATATGGAGTATGACAGACCGCAGCGCCTCTTCATGGTGACGGCGGTTTACATCGCTATTGGACTAGCGATTTACCTCGGTGCGTCGCCTTTCCGGCTGCGCGATTTCTTCGAGTGGCTCTACCGCGTTCCGTTGCGCGGACGCATTCTCGGCGGGGTGTTGGCGGCTTACGGTCTGCTGCTCGTCGGCGTGTCGTTCACTTATTAAATTTTTCTAACGTGACGAACACCACCGCGGTTACGCCTCCTGTTTTACTGGTGCTCGCCGGGCCCGCCGGTTCGGGGAAAACCACGCTTTGCGAACGCATGGTTGCCGAGGTTCCCGGCTTCGAGCGCGTGATCACCACGACGACGCGCGCGCCGCGTCCGGGTGAGATCAACGGTGTTCACTACCATTTTTTTTCGCCTGAAGAATTCGATGCGAAAGTCGCGGCGGGTGCGTTTCTGGAGTGGGCGTGGGTTCACAAGAAGAACCGTTACGGCACGCTTGCTTCGTCGGTGCTCGATCCGCTCGCGGCGGGGCGCAGCCTGATCATCAACGTGGATGTGCAGGGCGTGGAAAACTTCCAGCGGGCGGCGGCGAGCAACGCGCTCCTCGCGAAACGCATGGGCACGGTGTTCATCAATGTGCCTATCCCCGAGTTGCGCGTGCGCCTCGGCGGACGTGGCGAAACCGAGGCCGAGATCGCGCATCGCATGGAGACGGCCGAGCGCGAGCTGAAGGAGATCGGCAAGTTCGACTTCGTGGTCGAGAGCCACGACCGCGAGGGTGATTTCCAAGCGCTGCTCGCCATCTGGCGACAGGTGCAGGCTCGGGCCAGTTAACCCCGTCGCGACTTACGGCGCGTGGATTGGGTGTTCCTGCGTGCCGGTAACTTTGTTTCCCGGGCCGAGCAAAACGACACGGGGCATGTGGCCTTCGATCTGGTCTTCGGGCAGGCGGCAGTAGGCGATGATGATCGCAAGATCACCGGGCGACACGAGACGGGCGGCGGCGCCGTTGACCTGAATCTCACCGGTGGCTCCGTAGATCACGTAGGTCGTGAAACGCGCGCCGTTGTTGATGTCGAGGACGTCCACTTGCTCAAACTCCAGCAGTCCGGCCG
>JAHFTG010000341.1 GCA_023269455.1 Opitutaceae bacterium
CCGCCTGCGTTCCCGTCGATCTCCATGCGGACAAGGATCACCTTTACTTCCGCGCCGAACTTCCCGGCGTGAAGCGCGACGACATCAGCGTCGAGTTGACCGATGGAGTTCTGAGCATCTCGGCCGTCCGCAAATCGCCCTCCAGCGATGGTAAGACCGACGAGTCCGTCTCGCTCAGTCGCTCGGTCAGCATCCCCGAGATCGTGCAGGCCGACAAGGTCAGCGCCACCTACGAGAATGGCATCCTCACCGTCACATTGCCGAAAGCCGAGGCGGCGAAACCACTCAAGATCGCCGTCAACTGACCGATTTGATTCCCGTGAACTGAGGTTCACGTTTGCAACCGCCGGGTGCTGCGCAAGCGGCCCCGGCGTTTAATTTTTCAGGCGTGCCAAATGAGCCGCGAAAACCGTGATGTTATAGAGCGACTCGCGTCAGGTTATGAAGCACGGGCATTTGCGCTCGCTTGCGGCAAGTCTCTTTTTCAGCCTAGGTGATATGAGTGACGATGCGATGATGATTTGGATTATCAGCAGCATTGCAGTTGTGGTGGTTGGGGGGCTGGTCGCAGCGTGGATCGTTTCGCGGAAGCGCATCACGCGGAACCTGCAAAGCATCGCGACGCAACTGGGTTTGGAATTTTTGCCGGCTCCGAGCTGGTTCATGCAGCCGCGGGTCGCCGGCCCGCGGCGCGGGCGGGCTGTGCAAATTTTCAACTATTCCACTGGCAGCGGCAAGACCCGCCGAGTTTGGTCGGCCATTTCGGCTCATCCGGCTGGCGACGGCCGCCTGACGTTCGCGCTGCGCAAACGGTATCTCACCACGCGAATCAACCAAATCTTTGGGCCGCGCCCTATCACGACGGGCGATGAGGAATTCGACAAGGCGTGGTTTGTGCAAACTAACCAGCCGGAGTTTCTGCGCGCCGCTTTAATCCCTGAGCTGCGGGTGCAGTTGATGGAAGCACGGCGTGCGGGTGCTAAAGGGAAGTTGGAACTCGAGCATGCCGTCGTCAAATACTCCGAGTCCGGCTACTTCACTTCCGCAAAATGCGTCGGACGCTTTTTGGCGCTCGCCGACGTGGTGTGCGACTTGGCCGATGTCGCTGAAGTCGCTGCGAAAACATAACGTGGCCTCGGCCTCAAAGCCCGCCAGGTGCTGTGCTTTGACGGTTATGCCATCTTATTGCGCGGTGGTTGCTGCGATTTGATCGGCGTGCCGCATGTTCGCATGCGGGATGTGCGCGTAGCACGATGCCGGAACATTTATTCGCCCCACTGGCGGGTGCGTCCCGCGACCGCAGCTGAAATGTGCAGCGCGGTTCCTCGCCAATACTATTTCTGCGCTGTCGGTGGTTCCGGCGGGACCAGCACCGACATCAACACGGATGTCGCGAGCACTCCGCCGATGACGCCGAGAGACGCGCCGATGGAAATCTCCACCCAGTGCTCGATCAGCATTTTCACGCCGATAAACACGAGGATGACCGACAGGCCGACCTTGAGAAAGCGGAAGAGCTGCATCACACCGTTGAGCGCAAAGTAGAGTGAGCGCAGGCCGAGGATCGCGAAAATGTTGGAGGTGAGCGCGACGAAACTGTCGCGCGTGATCGCCAGCACCGCTGGCAGGGAGTCGAGCGCGAAGACGAGGTCGGTCGTCTCGATGATGATGAGCACGATGAACATCGGCGTCGCCATCCGCCGGCCGTCGCTAATCGTAAAGAAACGCCCTCCATCGTTTTGCGGCGCGACGGGGAAGAAGCGCCGGAAGAGCCGCACGGCGGCGTTGTGCTCGGGGTTGGCGTCGACTTCCTCCTTCGACGGCAGCGCCATCTTCACTCCGGTGTAAACAAGGAACGCACCGAAAAAATACAGGATCCAGTGGAAGCGCGCGATCACACTCACACCGACAAGGATGAAAACCGCACGCATCGCGACTGCGCCGATGATGCCCCAGAACAGCACGCGATGCTGGTAGCGCGGCTCGACCTTGAAGTAGGCGAAGATGAGGATGAATACGAAAACGTTGTCCACGCTCAGACACAGCTCGACGAGGTAACCGGCGATAAACTGCTGCCCGTGCTCGGCGCCGTGCCACCACCACACGAGTCCGGCGAACACAAACGCCAGCGCGCCCCACACGCCGCACCACACGAGCGCCTCGCGCATCGTGACCGCGTGCGGGTTGCGCTGCAGCACGCCGAGATCGAGTGCGAGCATTGCGACGATGAAGATAAAAAATGCCCCCCACGCCCAAGGCGGTATGGTATCGATGACGGCAAAAACGGCGGGCATGGCGCGGAGTTTTGGCGGGCCGCGCAGCCGCGGGCAAGCGGCGAGTGCGCCGCTGGAAACGGCGGGCGGCATTCCATGAGTATCGTTCGGTTGTAGGGCGGGGTCTCCTGACCCCGCAGCTTGGACACGAGCCGATCCGGCGGGGTCGGGAGACCCCGCCCTACAATTTCAACCGCGTGCGTCCGTCCGGTGTCTTGCGGGCAATCCGCCCACCCGTGCCCGACCCTTGACATTGCGCGGCGCGGGCTTTCAAACGCGACCCCTATGATTCGCCGCATAATCTTCCTCATTGCTTCGCTGAGTTCCGTCGTCGCCCTGCGCGCCGAAGACGCTCCTGCACCCGTCGCTCCGGTTAAGCCCGTGGCGCAAAAGGAAGTGACAGACCTGCTCGAGCGCTTTGTCTCGTGGCTACACCACTTTTTTCCGAACATCGACGATCAGCTCTTTCATTATCTCGCGTGCGGCATCGTGTTGATCGCGGCCATTCTGCTGCGGCACGTCATCACGAACGTCATCTTTCATTACCTGAAA
>JAHFTG010000342.1 GCA_023269455.1 Opitutaceae bacterium
AAATAGTTGGCTCCGAGTTCTTGCACGATCCGCACGAACTCGCGCACGAGGGCGTTGCGGGGGTCGTCGAGCACGCGTTGACCGATGAGCGAAAATCCCTGGCAGGGGGCTCCGCCGAAAACGACGTCGACCTTGCGATTCCCTATGCCGGCGGCGCGGCGGATTTCGGCTCCGCTCAACCCTACGACGGAGCGGGCGAGCACGGCGCAATTCGGGAAGTTGTAGGCGTGGGCGGCGGCGTGGATCGAGTCGTATTCGACGGCGGCCACGACGTCGAAACCGGCTTGTTCAAAGCCCAAACTCAAGCCGCCAACTCCGGCGAAAAGATCAATGCCAATGGGTCGATCCATGTTTTATGCGAAAGTGAGGAATCGAACCTAGGATTCAACACTGGCACCGCATGAACGGTGATTTTGTTGGAAAGGCGGAAAAGATTAAGCCCACTCCAAGCAATTGAAGCGGGTTTAAGATTTTGGAGGGCAATGGCTAGTATTTACCCCACCCACTTCCGGGCGTTTTGGAAGAGGCGGAGCCAAGGGGCGTCTTCCTGTCCGCGCCAGGCGGCGGGGGCCCAGCTTTGCTGGACGGTGCGGAAGACTCGTTCCGGATGCGGCATCATGATCGTTACGCGGCCGGTGGTGGTCGTGAGGGCGGTCATGCCGTGCGGGCTGCCGTTTGGGTTGAGGGGGTAGTGCTGCGTGACGGCGTGGTGGTTATCCACGTAGCGGGCCGAAACCAAGCCCGAGGCGCTGAATTGCGCCGCGGCGGCGTCGGAGGGGAACTCCGCAAAACCTTCGCCGTGGGCGATGGCGATGGGGAGGACGCTGCCTTCCATGCCGGCGAAGAGGATGCTGGGGCTCTTCTCGATTTTGAGCGAGGCGACGCGGGCTTCGAAGCGTTCGGATTTGTTCTGCACGAAGCGCGGCCAGGCGTCGGCACCGGGGATGATGCTGTGGAGGTTGCTCATCATCTGGCAGCCGTTGCACACGCCGAGGGCAAAGCTGTCGGTGCGGGCGAAGAACGCGGAGAATTCGTCGCGGGCGCGGGGGTTGAAGAGGGCGCTCTTGGCCCAGCCTTCGCCGGCACCGAGGACGTCGCCGTAGCTGAAGCCGCCGCAGGCCACGAGGCCGCGGAAATCTTTCAGCGAAACGCGTCCGCTTATGATGTCGGTCATGTGGACGTCCACGGCTTTGAAGCCGGCGCGGGTGAAGGCGGCGGCCATCTCGACTTCGCCGTTCACGCCTTGCTCGCGCAAGATCGCCATGGGTGGGCGGGCTTTGCCGGTTATGGCGGGCGCGGAGGAGAAATCGAAGGTGACCTTGGGCGTGAGGCCGGGGTTGGTGCGGTCGAGGCGGAGGGCGTGCTCCATTTCGGCGCAGGCGGGGTTGTCACGGAGAGAGGCGATGCGACGGGTGACGTCTGACCAGATGGCGCGGAGGGAGCCGAGGTCCTCGTTGAAGATTTCCTGGCCGCCGCGCTTGATGCGGAGGGCGTGGTGGGCGTTGAGCGTGCCGATGCGGCTGACACAGGTTTTGAGGCGGTTGGCGCGGAGGATGTCTGAAACGTCGTCGAGGTCGTCGGAGCGGATTTGGATGACGGCGCCGAGTTCTTCGCTGAAGAGGGCGGAGAACGCGCTGTGGCTGGCGGGGATTTCGAGGTCCACGCCGGTGTGGCCGGCGAAGGCCATTTCCACGATGGTCGAGAGGAGGCCGCCGTCGGAACGGTCGTGGTAGGCGAGGAGTTTTTTCTCGCGGCCGAGTTGCTGGATGGCGTTCCAGAAACCTTTCAACTGGGCGGGGTTTTCGACGTCGGGGGTGGCTTCGCCCATCTGCGAGGCGACTTGGGCGAGGATGCTGCCGCCGAGGCGGTTTTGGCCGCGGCCGAGGTCGATCAGGAGGAGGTCGGTGTCACCGGCGTCGGTGATGAGCTGGGGCGTGAGCGAGAGGCGGATGTCGGTGACGGAGGCGAAGGCGGAGATGATGAGTGAGGTGGGCGCGGTCATGCGCTTGGACTCGTTGGTCTCTTCGTCTTTCCAGACGGTGGACATGGACATGGAGTCCTTGCCGACGGGGATGGTGATGCCGAGGGCGGGGCAGAGTTCCATGCCGACGGCGCGGACGGCGGCGTAGAGGTCGGCACCGTCGCCGGGGACGGCGGGGGCGGCCATCCAGTTGGCGGAGAGGTTGACCTTGCCGAGGTCGCCGATTTGGGCGGCGGCGAGGTTGGTCAACGCTTCACCGACGGCGAGGCGGGCGGAGGCGGCGGCGGAGTTGACGGCGACGGGCGTGCGTTCGCCCATGGACATGGCTTCGCCGGTGTAGACGTCGAAGGCGGCGGCGGTGACGGCGCAATCGGCCACGGGAACCTGCCACGGGCCGACCATCTGGTCGCGGGAGATCAGGCCGGTGACGGTGCGGTCGCCGATGGAGATGAGGAAGGTCTTGTCGGCGACGGTCGGGTGGGCGAGAACGCGGTGAACGGCGTCGGCGAGGGTGAGGCCGTCGAGCTTGAGCGGGTTTTGCGGGCGTTCGAGCGTCGCTGCGGTGCGGTGCATGCGCGGCGGTTTGCCGAGGAGCACGTCGAGCGGGAGATCGATGGGTGTGTTGTTGAAATGGGAGTCGGTGAGGACGAGTTTTTTCTCCTCGGTGGCGGTGCCGGCGATGGCGAAGGGGCAGCGTTCGCGCTCGCAGATGGTCTTGAAGGTCTCGATGCGCGCGGCGGGGACGGCCATGACGTAGCGCTCCTGGGATTCGTTGCACCAGATTTCGAGCGGGGACATGCCGGGCTCGTCGTTGGGGAGCTTGCG
>JAHFTG010000077.1 GCA_023269455.1 Opitutaceae bacterium
GCACGAAGTCCAGCAAGCCTGGGCCGCCCGCGACGCCGACTGGCTCGCCCGCCTTGAAATCGATTGGGAAACCGCCAACGACACCCTCAGCCCCGACTCCTCGCTCAGCCGGTTAAGCCGCGCCATCGCCGAACTCCACGCCGCCCGCCGCGATACCGAGCGCAAGCTCCGCACCTACCGCCGCGCCCCCGCCTGGCGCTTCACCCTCTCCGATCAAAAACTCCCGTCGCTCCACCGCCGCGTGGAAGCGGAGATCACGGAAGACATCGCTCATCACCGCCGACAACTCGCCTACCTCAACGCCACCATCGCCGCCTGGGAATCTCCCCGCCCCTCTCATCGCCACCGAAACGGAGCGCGTTGAAGTCAACGCGCTCGCCCTACCTCCGCCCGCCGGGAGGATGCTGCTCGATCAACCGCGCGACCAGCGCCGTCCAGCCCGTCTGGTGGTTTGCCCCGAGGCCCTCGCCCGTGTCGCCGTTGAAGAACTCGTGAAACAGCACGTGGTCCTTCCAGTTCGGATCAGTCGCGTAGCGCGCATCCGGCCCCATCGCCGGCCGCCGCCCGCCGCCATCAGGCAGGAACAGTTTCACCAACCGCTTCGACAGCTCGCCGGCCGCCTGCTGCAACGTCATCCGCACGCCACTCCCCGTGGGAAACTCCACCGTGAAGCCTTCGCCGTAAAAATGGTGATACCGCTCCAGTGACTCGATCAGCAGATAGTTGAGCGGCATCCACACCGGCCCACGCCAGTTCGAGTTTCCGCCAAACATCCACGTGTCCGATTCCGCCGGCGTATAGGCCACCCGGTGCGTTTCTCCTGCGACATGCATCTCGTAGGGCTGCGCCTCATACACCTTCGACAGCGAGCGAATCCCGTAAGGCGAAAGAAATTCCTTCTCGTCGAACACGTAGCGCAGCACGCGCTCCAGACGCTCGCGTGACGGAATCGCAAGGATGAGCCGGCCGGTCTCGCAACCGTCGTCCTTCAGGTAGGCCATCTGGCGGGCGAGGTCGGAGCGATGCTTGAGAAACCAGCGCGTGCGCTTCGCAAAACCCGGCAACTGGTCCAGCCGTCCCTCCTCGATAAACTCCACCGCAAAGAGCGGAATGATGCCGATGATCGAGCGCAACCGCACCGGCTCGCTGTGCCCGTCGGCATGGTAAAGCTGGTCGTAGTAAAACCCGTCCTGCTCGTCCCAAAGTCCGTTTCCGCCCATGTGGTTCATCGCATCGGTGATCGCGATGAAGTGCTCGAAGAACTTCGAGGCGATGTCCTCGTAAACCGGGTCGCCCTCCGCCAGCTCCAGCGCCATCGCCATCATCGTGCTGCAAAAAAACGCCATCCAGGCCGTGCCGTCCGCCTGCGACAACTGCCCGCCGCCGGGCAGCGGCTTCGAGCGGTCGAACACCCCGATGTTGTCCAGCCCGAGGAAGCCGCCCGCGAAGAGATTTTTTCCGCTCGGGTCTTTGCGATTCACCCACCAGGTGAAGTTGATCAGCAGCTTTTGAAACGTGCCCGCGAGAAACACGCGGTCGCGCGCGCCGCGCGCGCCCGTCATCTTGTAAACGCGCCAGCAGGCCCACGCATGCACCGGCGGATTCACGTCCGAGAAATTATATTCGTAGGCCGGGATCTGCCCGTTCGGGCTCATATACCATTCGCGCAGGAGGAGCTTGAGCTGGTCCTTCGCGAAGAGCGGATCGACCCGCGCAAACGGGATCATGTGAAACGCCAGATCCCACGCCGCGAACCACGGGTATTCCCACTTGTCCGGCATCGAAAGCACATCCCGGCTGAAAAGATTTTCCCAGTCCGCGTTGCGCACGAGCTTATGGCCGGCGGGCGGCGGCGGCGTGTTCGGATCGCCGTGCAACCAGTCCTTCACGACGTAGTGGTAAAACTGCTTCGACCACAGCAGTCCCGCGTAGGCCTGGCGCGCCACGCGACGCTCCTCGGCGGCCCGCACGTTGGCGAGCAGTCCTGAATAAAACGCATCCGCCTCCGCGATACGCGCGACGAACACCGCGTCGAATTCCTTGCCAAACGCCTCGGCCGGTTCCGTGACGCCCTCGCCCGCCGCCGCGTGCAATCGCAGGCGCAGCACGCGCGTCTCTCCCGGCGCGAGCGTGAACTGGTTATGCGCCGCGCACTTCGTGCCGACTTGCTTCGGGTTAACCGCCTCCGTGCGTCCGCCGACCACGAATTCGTTGAACGCGTCCTTCACGTAAGGCCTGGTGTTCTCGCTGCCGAAAAGCTTCTCGTTGTTCGTCTCGTTTTCCGTGAAGAGCAGCGGCGCGGCTCCCTTTTGGCGAAACACAAACTGCCCCAGCGTCTCGTGCCGGCACTCCACGCGATCCGGGTTGGTCGCCTTGAGGCGCGGCTTCAGTTCGCAGCCTTCGTGCGTGCAGCCCCAGATCCAGGAATTGCGAAACCACAGTGTCGGCAACACGTGCAGTTCCGCCGCCTCCGGGCCGCGATTAACCACCGTGATGCGGATGAGCAGATCGTCCGGCGCGGCCTTCGCATATTCCGCGACAACATCGAAGTAGCGACCTTCGTTAAACACCCCTGTGTCGGCGATCTCGAACTCCGGCTGCGTGCGGTTGCGGGCGCCATTTTCCTTCACGAGCGCCTCGTAAGGAAAGGCCGCCTGCGGGTATTTGTAGAGCCCCTTCAGGTAGGAATGCGTGGGCGTGGCATCGAGATAAAAGTAGGCTTCCTTCACGTCTTCGCCGTGGTTGCCCTCGCCGTTGGTCAGCCCGAAAAGCCGCTCCTTCAATATCTGGTCGCGGCCGTTCCACAGCGCGATGGAAAAGCACAGGCGGCACTCGCGGTCGGTGATCCCCATGAGGCCGTCTTCGCCCCAGCGATAAGCCCGGCTGCGCGCCTGATCGTGCGTGAGGTAGCTCCAACTCTCGCCATCCGCCGAATAATCCTCGCGCACCGTCCCCCACTGGCGCTCGGCCAGATAAGGGCCCCAGCGTTTCCAGTTTTTCGCACGGCTCGCGTCCTCGGCGAGGCGCTGCGTTTCGGCATTGATGGGCGTGGAGGCTAGTTTCGGATTCGACATGAGATCGGCACGAGCGTTGACCCGGGTTTTCGCGCCAGGTTACGCAGAGCAAACCATGCGCCGGATAGAAAGCAAATCACGACACTTGCCTGCCTCTCATTCGCATGGACACTTTTCCGAATCCTGCGGTCACACCCCGTTCCCCCTTCCATGAAACTCCGCTCCTTTCTCTGTCTCGCGCTGCTCTCCGCCCTCGCGCTTCACGCCGCCGACACCGCGCCGACTCCCGCCACGCCCGACGGCTTCAGCTACGTCAAAACCGTCGGCGGCATCTCCGAATACACCCTCGATGCCAACGGCCTCCAAGTCCTCGTCCTCCCCGACCACTCCGCGCCCGTCGCCACCTTCATGGTCACCTACCGCGTCGGCTCGCGCAACGAAGGCCTCGGCGTCACCGGTGCCACCCACCTCCTCGAACACTTGATGTTCAAAGGCTCCCCCGAGTTCAACGACGCCAAGGGCAACAGCGTGAAACAACTCCTCGAACGCGTCGGGGCCGTTTACAACGCCACCACCTGGCTCGACCGCACCAACTACTTCGCCAATCTCGGCAAGGAGCACCTCGAAGCCTACATCGCCATCGAATCCGACCGCATGCGCCACCTCTGGCTGCGCGAGTCCGACCGCCGCCCCGAGATGACCGTCGTGCGCAACGAATTCGAAATCGGCGAAAACAACCCCGTCCAAGCCCTCGAAAAAGAAATCTACGCCGCCGCCTACGTCGCCCATCCCTACCACCACCCCACGATCGGCTGGCGCAGCGACATCGAAAACGTGCCCATCGAAAAACTCCGCGAGTTCTACGACACCTACTACTGGCCCGACAACGCCACCGTCACGATCATCGGCGACGTCGCCCCCGCCGACGCCCTCGCCCTCGTCAAAAAATACTACGGCGCCATCCCCCGCGCCCCGCATCCCATCCCGCAGGTTTACACCGTCGAGCCCGCCCAAAGCGGCCCGCGCCGCGTCACCGTGCAGCGCGCCGGCCAGCTCGGCGTCGTCGGCCTCGCCTACAAGACCCCCGACGGCCGCTCCGCCGACACCGCCGCCCTCAACGTCCTCGGCTCCATCCTAACCTCCGGCAAAAACAGCCGCCTCTACCGCGCCCTCACCGACAAAAATCTCACCACCAGCGTGAGCTGCGACGTCGGCTTCTTCCACGATCCTTCCCTCGCGATCATCTACGCCTCCCTCGCCCCCGATGCGAAGCACGCCGACGTCGAGAAAATCGCCCTCGACGAAATCGCCCGCCTCAAAAAAGACGGCGTCACCGCCACCGAGGTCGCCTCCGCCGTCAACCAGATGGTCGCCTCCTCCGCCTACGCCCGCGACGGCGCCTTCGCCATCGCCAGCAACCTCAACGAATACATCGCCGTCGGCGACTGGTCGCTCTACGCCACCATCGACGACGCCATCAAGAAGGTCACCCCCGACGACGTGAAACGCGTGGCCAACGTTTACTTCGACCACGACCAAAGCACCACCGGCTGGTTCATCCCCATCCTCCCGCCGGACGGCTCGCCGCTTCCCCCGCCCCCGACCCTCGGCGGCTCCGGCCCCATCAGCCGCTAACCCACGCCGACACCCCGCCCACGCCATGAACTTTTCCCGCCTCCTCCGCCCGCTCGCCCTCGGCCTCGCGCTGTTAACCCTCGCCTCCGCCCTCCGCGCCGACATCGCCCCCAACGCCGTCCGCACCCGCATCGCCGGTATCGACGTCATCGCCTACCCCACCGGCGTGCGCGACGTCGTCACCTTCTGCGGCTCACTCCCCGCCGGCGACAGTTTCGCCCCTGCCAATAACCTCGCCGTCCCCACCCTCGTCGGCGCCCTGCTCGACCAAGGCACCACCACCGAGGACAAATTCGCCATCGCCCAAAAACTCGACTCCGTCGGCGCCGAGCTGGAGTTCGACGTCGGCGGCACCCTCATGGAATTCAGCGGCAAATGCCTCCGCAAAGACCTCCCGATGGTCATCGGCCTCCTCGCCGAAGAACTGCGCACGCCCGCCTTCTCCGAAGAAGAATTCGCCAAGGTGAAACAACAGCTCATCGGCCAGCTCCAGCGCGCCCTCGAAAGCACCGGCTACCGCGCCAGCCAGGCCTTCTCCGAGGCGATCTACCAACCCGGCAGCCCCAACTACACGCCGCCCACCGAAGCATTCCTCGCCGCCGTCAAGACCGCCACCATCGCCGATCTCCGGGCCTTTCACGCCAAGTATTACGGCCCCGCCGCCCTCACGATCGTCGCCGTCGGCGATATTGACGTGCCCGGCCTCCAAACCGAGATCGCCAAAGCCTTCTCCGGCTGGACCGGCGGCACCGCCATGCCGACCTACCCCAAGCCCGCGCCCGCCGACACCGACCGCGACCAAAGCGTCTTCATGCCCGAAAAGCCCAGCGTCACCGTGATCCTCGGCCAGCCCAGCGGGCTCAAATACACCGACCCCGATTCGATCCCCTTGCGCGTCGGCACCGCCATCCTCGGCAGCGGTTTCACCGGCCGCCTCATGGCCACCGTCCGCGACAAGGAAGGCCTCACCTACGGCATCGGCTCACGCGTGGGCAACGACGCCTTCGCCGAAGGCGACTGGCGCATCAACGCCAACTTCGCCCCCGCCCTCCTCGAAAAAGGCCTCGCCTCCACCCGCCGCGAATTGAAGCAATGGTATGACCAAGGCGTGACCGCCGCCGAGCTCGCCCGCACCAAGACCAACCTCACCGGCAGCTACAAGGTCGGCCTCGCCACCACCGACGGCATCGCCGGCATGATCCTCGCCACCGTGAACCGCGGCTACGACCTCACCTGGCTCGACGAGTATCCCAAAAAAATCGACGCCGTGACGCTCGACGAGGTCAACGCCGCCATCAAAAAACACCTCAACCCCGACGACATGATCCTCGTCAAAGCCGGCACCGTCCCCAGCATCGCCCCCGCCGCCAAAAAGTGATTCCACGAGTTATGAACCAACGATTCATCTGACCGCAGATGGGCGCAGATTCGCTGGTATTCCATCCCCGGCGGCATCAGCCGCCCCTCCGCTCAACCGTGGAGGCCATTGGCCGGAACCGCCCCCAGAGAATCGCCCCATTGGGCGATTCCATTAGTGGTTAAAAAATCCGTTTCTCCGACTCCAGTTTGGTCAAACCGCTCTACTTCGCCTTCTCCTTCGGCGGCTCGCTCGCGTCCGGTTTTGGCGGATTAGGCACCGCGACCTGAAAACTGCCCGCCTGCGTCGCGCCCACGATCACCGCGTTCGTCAGCTTGCTCAGCCGCTCCCGCTGCGCGACCGCCTGATTGGTCAGCCGCGGCATACCCGGCAAAGGCTCGGGAAACCCGTTCACCAACCGGCTCGTGGACAACGTCTCCTCCAAAAAAATCGTCGCGATCGGGCTGAATACCTTCCCCTCAGGCTGCAAAAACGACAGCTCTCCCGGCTTCAGCCGCACACCCTCCATCGCCGTCTTTCCCGGCAGGAGCGGATCGCCCCAAGCCAGCACCGGCTCCGAACCGCCATCGAGACAAAGGATCTTCAACCCCCGGTTGTCCACGGCCTGCACGATCCACGAACCCGCCGGCAACGCCGCCACGCTGCGCAGACTTTCGATCCGCCACACCGCGCCCGCCGGCACCTGCGCCAAGGCCGTGCCCGCCAGCAGGCGCGCCCCGCCGTCCTTCAGCGCGAACACCGCCCGCCTCCCCACGCGCCATCGCCCGCCTCCTTTTACGGGCCGCACTTCAAACCGCGAGGCATCGCCTGTGATCACAGCCTGCCCCCACCCCAACGTCTGCCCCGCCGACACCGCCGCGAGTTTCTTTGTCGCCGCGTCATGCAACATCACATGCCCTTCGACATAACCCAACTCCGCGACCCGCGCGGCTTCGACATCCGCGCCGATCACGACCAGCGGCCCGCACAACGCAAAAACCACAAGCGTAAGTTTACCTTTAAAAAATCTCATTTTGTTTTCATCCGATAAACGCCGTCCCAATCCGCCCCAGGTGGTTGCTGCATCATCGCCTCGCAACGCTCCATCATCACCATCGACGGATTGTTCTCCACGCCCGCATCGCGCTCCGGCTGGAGCAGTTCGAGCTTCGCTGCCTCCGCAAACGCCGCCAGCGCCTCCGCAAACGCCTGTTTTAGATACAGCGCGCGCCCCTCGGCAAACTTGGCCAGACACGCATGCGTCTCCGCCGACACATCATCCGCCAGTCCCACCACCTCGAAAATCTCCACCGGCTCCGTGCGCCCCTTCACCACGATGCGGTCGAGCGAACGGAACACGCACGCACAACCCGCCGCCTGCGCCGCCCGCACCGTGTTCTCCGTCGCCAGCGAATAGACGCCAAACGCCTTCGCGCCGCTTTCGCACCGCGCCGCCAGGTTCACCACGTCACCCATCATCGTGTAGTTGAAACGATGATGCGAACCCATGTTGCCCACGACCACCTGCCCCGAGTTCAGGCCTATCCGCGTGCGCATCGCGTGAACCAGCGGCGGCCAGCGGTCGCCCTGTGCGAGCCAATGCGCGCGAAGCTCGGCCTGCCGTTTCTGCATCTTTGCCACCGCCTCGCAGGCCCGCGCCGCGTGATTCGGCAGCGGCACCAGCCCGCCGAACATCGCCACGATCGCGTCGCCGATATATTTGTCCAACGCCCCGCCCTCCTCCTGCAGGATGTCTGTCATCGCCCCGAGATACTCGTTGAGCAGCACCACCAGATCCTTGGGCGAGAGCACCTCGGAAAACCCGGAAAAACCCTGGATGTCGCTGAAAAACGCCGTGATCTCCGACTCATGCCCGCCGAGCTGCGGCTCGGCGCGCGTATTCACCATGCGCCGCACCAATTCGGGCGACACATACGAGCCGAACATCCTCCGGATGCGATCGCGCTGCGCCTGCTCTTCGCGGAGCTTGAGCGACAAAATCGCCGCCTGCTGCACGCCGAACGCCACCAGCGGCACCGCCAGCGGGATCATGAGATTATCCGCGACGAGCATCCACCAGGCAATTCCGGCCGCGCCCGCCACCGCCCCGCCGACAGCGATAAAATAAAGCGACCACCGATGGTCCAGAACCCACGCGATCATCAGTCCGGCCAGCAGCACGACCACCAACCCCGGCCAGGCCGGGAGCCGCGTGAGATAATCACCGCGCAGGATGTTTTCGAGCGCGTTGAGATGCACGAGCACCTTGCCGCTCTGGCTGCGCAACGGACTCGGCCCGATATCCGTCAACCCCGTCGCGGTCTGCCCCACGACGAGGATTTTCCCACTTACGGGCAGCACGGGCATCTTGTCCCCAAACGCCGCCCACGCCGTCAGCTTGTCGAACACGTCCTGATAAGACGCCGACTCGATCCCCGCCGGAGACGACGGCTCACTTAATTCGTAGCGGTAGTTGAGATGGTAGCTCCCCGTTCCATCAATAGGAATGCGCCGATCCCCTGTGGCGGTATGCACGACCACCGCATCGCCCAAAACAACCTCCACATCCCCCGGCTGCGCCTTCCAGTAAGCCATGAGCGTCCCCATCACCAGCCCCGGGAAAACTTGGTCCCCCACCCGCACGACCAATGGGATTTTGCGAATCACTCCGTCCTCGTCCGCATCCGCGTCCAGCAGCACGAACCGCGTCGTCTTCAACAACGGCGCGATGGGGATTTGCATGCCCTTCATATCGGGCAGCGCCGCCACCACCGCGCGAGGCAGTGCCAGCGGCTTCGTCAGCCCCAGCGTGGTCGCCCCCTTGCCTTGCGAAAAAACCCCGCGCGCCGCCGGATCGCTAAACGCGCCCATCAAAATCGGGTAGCCCGCCGCCGCCAGCGGATCGGCAAACATTTGATCCAATGCGGGATCATACGTCTCCTCGGTAAAAACAAAGTCCCAGCTCATCACCACCGGCCGCATCTCGGGCGCCTTGCCCAGCCATTCCATCAATTGGCCATGCACCGAACGCGTAAACGGCCACTGCCCCTGCGTGGCCAGAGATTTTTCATCAATCGCCAGCAACACGACCTCCCCCGTCGGCGGCACCATC